>JAFXOO010000090.1 GCA_017528675.1 Oscillospiraceae bacterium
CAGCGAGCCGAATGCGCAGATGGAGCTGCTGGAGGATAACGAGCTCTATGCCCTCGGCAGCTTCCCCGATCTGGACGAGGCACCACAGGCCGTGCCGAAGCTGCTTCAGAAGGATGACAATGACTGGATGTGGTACACAGGTGCAATGGAGGAGGCGCCTGTGCTGGCGACCTTTGATCTGCTCACCCATGACCAGAAGCTGCTGTACCGCTGGTACCGGGACGACCCGGAGAGCAAGGTGCTCTGCTATGACTATATTGCCGTGAAGGACAATGGTGACGGGACAGCGGAGCTGGGCTATTACTGCTATCTGATCGACCGGGAGCGGCACGATGCCTTCCCGGAGTGGAACCTGGCACGCACCATTTCCCTACAGGGCAAGGAACCGGAAGCACCGGCGCAGGAGGCTATCTATGACATCGGACTGACACTTGACAAGCAGGAGCTGCTGCTCGGACAGGATGCGCCGGAGGTCATTGTGCGTGCCGTGCCGCCTGCCGGAAGTACGCCGGAAGGCATTTCACTCATAGACGAGCAGACGGGGGCAGATATGCTCTGGCTGGTCGATGACAATCATGTGAAGGAACACGGCGATGACATCCAGGGCGACGGCTGGTACTGCAACCGGTTCTATCCGGAGACAGATTTCGGCACGGATCCGGATAGCTCCGAGACAATGACGTATTATTTCCATGCGCAGTTCGAGCAGGACGGCGTGCTGCACCGTTCGGAGACCGTGACGCTGACCGTCTATGAGCCGTTCACGGAAGCAGAGCTTTCGGATATGGCGCAGGCTGATGAAATAATTCAGAAAGCGCTTTCCACAAACATCTGGAAGCAGGCAGGCACAAATCTCCGCCGGGAAATGGCAGTCAGGATACTCCAAGACCTTGCGAATAAGGGATTTGTACAAGAGGACAGCATCCTCACCAATGAGAATACCGTTTCCTTCCGGTACAACTGCGGCGTTGCCGGGAGTATCCTGCTGACGGAATTCGATCAGAGAATGAACTGAAAACAGCCCCATGCGCTATCCATCGCATGGGGCTGCTGTTATCCGGGGATTATTTCTCCCTGACCGAACGTGTTGCAACGATGTCCGCACCCGTACCGGCAACATTCTGAATCAGCACATCGCCCGTCTGCACAGGCGCTGCTGTTTCACACCGGCGGATCTCTGCCATGACATCCATAATCCGCTCCTTCGGGATGTCAGATGCCGTTTTCACCGACACCAGCGGGAGCTCACCGCCGCTGACACGCACGGAGCTTGTCACGATGCGGGTCGGGGCTGTTACTTCCTTCCTGCCGTATTCCGCACCTCTCGGACAGGAATTACCGGTCACGTTCACCTCATCGCCTTCCACTTCCACCGTGAGCTGGCAGCCGATCGGACCGCGGATGCAGGTCAGTTCATGCTTCATCTCTCATCCCTCCACTCGAATCGTGATCTCGCTGGTATCCGGTGCGAGGCTCTCCTTCAGGAGCGTGACCTCCTCCATCTCACCGGGCGCCATGATGCGCTTCTTCAGGCGCTTGACTTCAGTGCCGTTGTAATAGACCACCAGCGCCTTATCCCGGCAGACATCTCCGACACGCATCCGGACTGTGACCTTCCCGTCCATCTGTGCAGGATCAAGGAACTGCGGCACCGTATAGCGCACACCGCTCTCAGCCTTGATACGGATCCGCTTCCCTGCCGGCGCTGTACAGCCATGCAGCACATATTCCGCAGCCTTCTGCCCGGCGAGTGCGGCCTCCTTCGAAACATTATCCACCAGATCATGCACATGCAGCACATTGCCGCAGCTAAAAATGCCCGGTACGTTCGTCTGAAGGCTGTCGGTGACCTGTGCACCGCCTGTCACGGGGTCAAGCTGCACGCCGGCAGTCTTGGAGAGCTCGTTCTCCGGCAGCAGACCGCAGCTCAGCAGCAGCGTATCGCATGCATAGAACTCCTCTGTGCCCGGAACCGGCTTCCGGTCAGGGCCGACCTGTGAGAGCGTCACACCCTCGACACGCTCCTTGCCGTGGATTTTGGTAACTGTGTGGCTCAGCTTCAGCGGAATGCCGAAATCATCAAGGCACTGCACAATATTGCGCTTGAGTCCGCCGGAATAGGGCATCAGCTCTGCAACGGCTTTCACGGTGGCACCCTCCAGCGTCATACGCCGTGCCATAATCAGACCAATGTCGCCGGAGCCGAGAATCACGGCCTCCCTTCCGACCATATAGCCCTCCATGTTCATCAGACGCTGCGCTGTGCCGGCAGTATAAACGCCCGCCTGCCGGAACCCCGGCAGACCAAGCGCCCCTCTCGGACGCTCCCGGCAGCCCATAGCCAGAATCACCGCATCCGCCCTGACCGTGACAGCCCCCTCCTCAGCGTTGACATAAAGAATCTCCTTCTCCGGAGAGATGTCAGCCACCATCGTGTTCAGCTTATAGGGAATGCCCGCTGCAAGCACCTTTTCGATATAGCGCTCGGCATATTCCGGGCCGGTCAGTTCTTCCTTGAAGGTGTGCAGGCCGAAACCATTGTGAATACACTGGTTCAGGATACCGCCAAGCCGCTCGTCACGTTCGAGAATCAGAATATCGTCCACGCCGTGTTCCTTTGCACCGAGTGCTGCGGCAAGGCCGGCGGGGCCGCCGCCGACGATCACGATTTTATACAGTTTCATGCTCACACCTCAACATTTCCGAACCCGGACGGTTCTTGGCTACTTCTGTCATCGGAATTCCAAGCTCCTCTGCCAGAATCTCCATTGCTCTCGGCGTGCAGAAGCCTGCCTGACAGCGTCCCATCCCCTGCCGCACTCGGCGCTTGATGCCGTCAAGGCTCCGGGCACCCGGTGTACGCCGGATGGCATCCCGGATCTCACCCTCGGAGACGTTCTCACACCGGCAGACAATTCTGCCGTAATCAGGGCGTTCTGCAATGCGTCTGGCCCGCTCGGCAGGCGGGAGCTTGGCAATCTCCGGAAAGCCCTTCCGCTTTGCAACGAACGATGCTTTTTTCGGCGCACCGCACTTTTCTGCGATCAGATCGGAGAGATATTCCCCGATTGCCGGTGCAGAAGTCAGCCCCGGCGACTCAATGCAGGCTGCATCGAAGAAACCGGCGCAGTCCTCCGGCTCACCGAGCACAAAATCACCCTGGTCGCCGTGCGCACGGAGCCCTGAAAAGCTGATAATCATCTTGTTGTACGGCACATTGGGAACGCTGCGCAGCGCACGCTGCCTGATATCATCCATACCGGCCTGCGTTGTCTCGGTGTCCTCCTTGTCCGAGATGTCCTGGGCATTCGGGCCGACAAGCAGATTGCCGTGGGCGGTCGGTGTGACGAGCACGCCCTTGCCGAGCTTGTCCGGAAGCTGAAAGATGGTCGCTGACACGAGATTGCCGACTTCTCTGTCCATGAGCACATATTCGCCCCGTCTGGGGGTGATGGAGAGCTTTTGATCCGAGACCATGTTGTGGAACACATCTGCATAGACACCCGCTGCATTGACCACAAAGCGGGTACGGATGGTGCCCTGACCGGTCATGACAGCAAAGCCGTCTGCCTGCTTTTCGATCTTCTCAACAGCAGTCAGGAAGCGGAATTCTGCGCCGTTTGCTGCGGCATTTTCCGCCAGTGCAGCCGTGAGCGAAAACGGACAGACAACGCCCGCTGTCGGTGCCCAGAGCGCTCCGACCACCTCCGGAGAAACGGCCGGTTCCCGTCTGCGAACCTCCTCGCCGCTGAGCAGTTCGAGATCCGGCACGCCGTTTTTCTGCCCTCGGTCATACAATGCCTGCAATCCGGGCTTTGCTGCCTCATCAAAACACAGCACAAGAGAGCCGTTGTTCACGAACGGGAAATCCAGTGATTCGGAAAGCTCGTGAATCATGCGGCATCCCCTGACATTCATTTCTGCCATCCGTGTGCCGGGTACCGCATCAAATCCCGCATGGACAATGCCGGAATTCGCCTTGCTGGTACCGGAACAGACGTCCTCCTCCTTGTCGAGCACGAGGATCTTCATGTCATACCGGCTCAGATACCGTGCGACGGCACAGCCGATCACACCGGCGCCGATGATGACGACATCATACTGCATGTAACATACCTCCCTGCAATGGTAGTATTATAAAAGCACTGACGGATTTGCTGATGCAGTGCATCGGGAATCGCAAAAGGGCTGTCTGCGGGCTTCGGCCCACGCTCCTTTGCTGTTTTACAAATCAATCAGCGCTTCCTTATAAAAGTATTATAGCATAGCTTTGGTAAAATTGCAAGCGGTTTTTCAGAATGTGCTCTCTTTTCTGTGGGAAATGCTGCTTTATGCCTGTGGGTGCAGATGTGCCGCCAAGCCGTCAGGCGGGCTTTGTGCGGTGTTGCCTTAGCTTAAGGCCTTTCTTTGCTGCTGTTCATAGGGATTATCCGGCGCTGCATTGAAATGCGGAGGAAGGTAGGCAGCAGGGATGTACGCCTGATAATCAAGATCATAGCAATAATTGCAGAAAATCAGCTCAACATATGTGATTGCATGCTCCTGTCCGGGCGTGCGGATGGCATAGACAAACCCCTGATATGCATCTGCATACATTGCCAGCAGCTCGCCCTCCGGGAAAGCTGTAACGCTGTAATTGCCCTCATAGGCGGTTGCAGGAATGGCTGAAAGGCGTGCGGTCTCTGCGGCATAGTCCGCCTCCGGATAGCGCACAGTCAGATAGCTGATAAACTGTGCATCCCAGGGATCATAGCGAACCATGCAGTATTCCGTGACATCAAGACCCGTGACCGTCTCCGGGAAAATCGACTCATCCATGCCCCATTTACTGCGGTATTCCGGCAGGGCATTCTCACCCATATACCGGGAATAATGCGCCGGGTCACGGTCTTCCTCCACCCTTGCCGAGCCAACGAGCACGCCCATCATGCTGAGAATCAGTATTATACTGAGAATCCAGACAAGCAAAGAAACGCCGCCGGCAATCAGGACAACCTTCAGGATGAGGCAGCCTCTCTGCTTCTGATAGGATTGACGGAAATGCTCCGCCTCCGTCTTGTTTTCGCTGATGGCAGGCTCCGGCTGCTGCATGGCAGCATATGCCTCACGGCAGTCCGGACACTCCGCAAGGTGTTCCTCAACCAGTAAACGGCTTTTGTCGCTGGCAATCTGTTCGGCACAAAGCGGCATCAGATCCCGGATGATTTCGCAGTCTGTTTTCATATCTGTTCCTCCTTCAGCAGCCTTTGCAGCATCGCCTTTGCCCGGTGATAGCTCACACAAGCCCAGTGCTCCGACTTTCCGAACACATCTCCGATCTCCCGGAAGCTCAGCTCCCCGAATACCCGCAGCGTGAAGATTTCCTTGTACGGCTCCCGCATGGTATGCAGGAGCTTGTGGATGTGCAGCGCAAGCGCCTTATCTGCAATCAGCTCGGCAATATGCACCTCGTCCGGGACATGATCGGCTTCCTCAAGCGGAGAAAGATGCTTTGCCGAACGACAGTGTGAATACCACAGGTTCTTCCCGATCTGACAGAGCCAGACCCGCAGCTCACAGCGGCCGTCAAAGTCGTCCATCGCCTTCATTGCCCTGAAAAATGTCTCCTGTGTCAGCTCCTCGGCCAGCAGTTCATCGGCCGTCAGTCCCCGCAGGAAGCGGAATACATCTGTGTAGTACTGTTCGTAGACCCCGGAAAAGTCCTGCATCCTTCTCACCTCCGTTCATAAGACGCACGGGGAACAGAAATATCACAAATTTTTTTCTTTTTTTCACGAAGATATGCAAACGCCAGCCGACCGCCGCCGGCTGGCGTTTTATCGCTTATTCCTGCCGCTGATGCATCACATAGAGCTCATTGCGCAGCATGTCCAGCGTCAGGCCGACACGCTTCGGAATGGTCACGCAGACCTTCTCGCCTCCGTGCAGATCAAACCAGTTGTCCGAAAAGACAACGTCAATCGTCCTGCAATCCAGCGCCAACGCCTGCACAAATACATCCGAGCTGACCTCCACGATGTAGTGCTCCGGCAGCTTTCGCAGCTCAATACGGATCTCCGGCTTGCGGAAGTCAAACTGCTTCGGCACGCAGAGGAGCGAGCTGCCACGGCTGATACAGGTACCGTCCTTCCCGGTCAACTCATAGGACAGATAGCAGCGGCGCCGGTTCTCCGGCGTGTAGAAGCCCTCTACCCCCTCCAGACGCTCCAGGTCAACCGCTGTCAGCGGCGGAACTGTAACCGGTATCTCGCCGGAGGCCAGGATACCGCTCCCCGCATCCCGGAATGCCCAGTGCACCGTGCCCTGTACTTCCTGCAATGTCTCATTGGAGATATTCAGCACCGGTTCCCCGAAAGCACCTGCCGAGAGCAGCACCGGCGCATGGAAGCGCTTTGCAAAATAGTGCAGCGCCTTCCATCTGCCATAATAATCCACACTGCTCCAGGAAATCGCCGGGTTGGAATCTCCGAGCTGCCAGTAGAGCGAGCCCATGCAGCGACCTCTGCTGCGGCGCATGTGTTCCACATTCGAGCGGATGCACTCTGCCTGCACAAGCTGCGTGGCATAGCTCAGTGCATCAAAGCTCTCCGGATAGCGCATCATCTGCGCCAAATAAAACATGATCTTCTCCGAGCCGCCGTCACATTTGTGATGCGCCTCCATCACGGGTGAGAGCAGGTTCAGATCGCCCTGTGCCGGATCACAGACCGTCAGCATCGTCTTGCGGTTCGGAACGGACTCAAATCCATACTCCGAGCAGAAGCGGTAATACAGCTCACGGAACGCCGTAAACGGTTTGAATGCGTGCCAGATCTCCCAATAGTGCATATCACCCGCTGCATTGGAATCCGTGTCCACACAGCCGCCATAGGCCGAAGGCGATGACCGCCAGTAGAAGCGCTGCGGGTCAAGCGCCTGCACCACTTCCGGCATGCGCTTTTCAAACTGCTCCAGATAGTCCGCCTTGACCTGCGGATTCTCCGGCAGCCCCCAGGTTTCAAGCGCCGTTTCAATCTCGTTGTTTCCGCACCAGAGTCCGAGAGATGCGTGGTTGCGCAGCCGCAGGATATTGTCCTCCATCTCTGCCCTGACCGTCTCCCAGAAGGCATCTGTCAGCCAGTAATTGGCACAGGCAAACATGAAATCCTCCCAGACGATCAGGCCGTTCTCATCGCAGAAGTCAAAGAACGCATCGCCCGGATAATAGCCGCCGCCCCACACACGCACGGTGTTGAAGCCGCCGTCCACACAGGTCTGCAAAAGCTGCTCTGTGCGCTGCTTTGTACAGCGTGGAAGAAGCTGATCCTCCGGAATCCAGTTCGCACCCATCGAGAAGATGTCGATGCCGTTGAGCCGCAGGCAGAAGCTCTCGCCCCATTCATCCGGAGCCTGCTTCACCGTCAGAGTCCGCAGACCGATACGCTCTGTACGGCTGTCGAGGGGATTGCCCTCCGCATCGGTCAGCAATACCACTGCCGCATACAAATGCGGATCACCATAGCCCCGTGCCCACCAGAGCCGTGGCTCTGTAACTGTCACAGTCAGCGGCTCTCCGACTGGCATCAGCCCGGTATGACAGACTGCTTCACCGTCTGCATCATAAAGTGCAAACTGCCACCGCAAGCCCCGTGCATCGCACTGCACATCCGGCTTCACCGTCAGGTCGGCCTCACCCTCACGATGGGTCTGCAAGTACTGCACAGAACGGATTCTGCCGGTGTCCCAGCATTCCAGATAAACATCCCGCCAGATACCCATATCCGGGAGCTGCGGGCCCCAGTCCCAGCCGAACATATAATGCGCCTTCCGGATATGCGGAAAGCCCGCAACGGTCGAATTCACGCCCCAGAGCGGATGCTCAGCCTGCTTTTCTGCGATATACCGGAGCGGTGAGGCAATCTGCACCTCAAGCGTGTTTTCCGCCTTCAGCTTTCCGGTCACATCAAACCGCCAGCTCCGGTGCATATTATCTGTGCGGCCGATCACTTCACCGTTCAGCCGGATCTCTGCAATCGTGTCCACGCCGTCAAAGCAGAGCTCTGTATGGCCGTTCCCGGCAATAACCGGCGCTTTGAACTTCGTGGAAAAGCAGCAGTCCGTCTCAGAGAGCTGCTTTGCCGCCGCCTCATTTTCCCGGTAATATGGATCCTCGATCACACCGGCATCGAGGAGTGTCTGGTACATTGAGCACGGCACACTACAGGGATAGTGTGCCGCATCCCCTGCTCTCTGCATTTGCCAGTCAGCAGTGAGGAGTACCTTCTGCATTCTCTGTTCCTCCTATTCCTTTTCATCAAAAAAGCAAAGCCCTCGGACAAAGTGCTCTGCTTGATGTTTCTGTATTTCATTATACCATAGACTTTCATTGCTGTCAATAATACTGCGAATACTATTTCTCTCGCATTCTGTTCAATGATTTCTATTCAGGCCGACCCCGGAGAGGTCTTCTCCGGGGTCGGCTGCACTATCATGCAGGCCTCAGCCGCTGCTTCCGGCTGTTCGGAACGGATGATCTCCACCTGTTCAATGCGCTTGCCGTACATTTTCAGCACACGCACCTGCAAGCTGTCCCGCTGAAAGCTGTCACCCTCGGCAGGAATCTTCTCCAGAATTTCCATAACCCATCCGCTGACAGTCATCGCCTCAAATTCGCAGGGCAGATCGAGCACCTCAAAGACCTTCTCCACATTGGCCTTGCCCGAAACCACCCATGTCTGGTCACCGGTCTTGGTGATTTCCCGGACAACCTCATCGTGCTCATCCCAGATCTCACCGACCAGCTCCTCCAGAATATCCTCCAGCGTCACAATGCCGACCGTACAGCCGAATTCGTCCATCACCACGGCAATATGCATCTGCTGCTCCTGAAGCTCCTTGCGCAGGTCTGAGATTTTCTTGCTCTTTGGCACGAAGATGACCGGCTTGATGTAATCATGGATGCCGGCCTTCTTCATGAACGCCTGGTTAAAGAAATCCTTCATGTAAATAATGCCGATGATATTGTCAATCGTCCCTTCATAGACCGGGAGCCGGGAGTAACCGGATTCAGAAAAGACCCTGGCTACCTCATCTCTGGTGCAATCTACAGAAATCGCCTCAATATCAATCCGGGGCGTGAAAATATCCCGCACTTCCAGCTCGTTGAATTCAATGGCCGAACGGATCAGTTCACTCTCATCCGCATCAAGATTGCCGCCCTGCTCCGCCTCATCCACAATCGTCAGAAGCTCCTGCTCGGTGATACCGGAATCGCCGGAGGATTTGAAAATCCGTGCAAGCCCCTTCTGCCACAGCTTGAAAATCCAGTTGATCGGTGTCAGAATCACCATCATCACCTGTAACAGCGGCGCAGCGAACATGGCAATGCGCTCCGGATTCTCCTTGGCAATACTCTTGGGTGAAATCTCACCAAAAATCAGAAGCACCACCGTAACAACGGCTGTTGCAACCGTAGCGCCGAGATGCTCATCCTTCAGCAGCGCCACAAACAGCAGCGTTGCCAGCGAAGTACAGGCAATGTTGACCAGATTGTTCCCGATGAGAATGGTGGAGAGCATTTCATCGTATTTTTCCAGCAGTCTGAGCACCCTGGCCGCCTTCTTGCTGCCCTCATTCTCTGCCCTGCTCTTGAGACGGATACGGCTGACGGCATTCATGGCTGTTTCAGTTGCGGAAAAATACATGGAAAGCAGCACAAGCCCGGCAATAATCAGAATCGTAGTGGTATAGTTCATAACCGCACCTCCCCGCCAGCGGATGCTTCAGCCGGGCAGCAAGAAAAGGGCATTGCATTTTTCATGCGATACCCTGCGTTTGTGAAATATATCTGCATACTGTGACACGGGACGCCCGCATCATCCGAACTGCTATGTGTCATAGGATCCTCCTTAAAGTGATTAGCTTATATTATAGCATATCCCACAGGAAAAGTCAAGAGGGAAATACAGGGTTTTCGCTGCACCGCTCCGGCTGCTTCGGCATACACTGTTACTGGGCACTGCCTGACGAAAGGAGCGATCTGTATGCCCACTGTTTTTCTCTCTCCCTCCACCCAGGAGTGGAACCCTTATAACGGCGGCGGCAACGAGGAGCTGTACATGAACCTTCTTGCCGACCGCATGGAACCCTATCTGCGTGCAAGCGGAATCCGCTTTGTCCGCAATGATCCTGACCGGAACGTCGCAGGTGCCATCGCTGACTCCAATGCGGCGTCTTATGATGTTCACCTGGCACTGCACTCCAATGCGGCACCGGATAACCTCGCCGGAAAGCTCCGGGGGATTGATGTGTATTATTCCCCGTACAGCACCGCCAGCGAGCGGCTTGCCGTCACCATTTCCAACAATCTCAAGTCCGTCTATCCCCTGCCGTCGCTTTCGAGAGCGCTGCCGACCACAACCCTCGGAGAGGTCAACCGCACCAGAGCTGTGGCAGTACTTGCTGAGATCGGCTATCACGACAATCCGGAGGATGCTGAATGGATCCGCAGCAATCTGCGTGCCATTGCCGAGAACCTCACGGAGTCGCTCTGTGATTACTTCGGACTTCCGTTTGTTTCGCCGGTTGCCGTTGTCCGGGGGTATGTTGTCACCGGCGGCGCCAATCTGAATCTCCGGAATTATCCGAGCACCAGCGCCGGAATCCTGACATCCATTCCGAACGGCTCAGAACTGACCGTATACGGAAATGTCAACAACTGGTATGTTGTCTCGTATAACGGGATGACCGGATATGTCTACGGAGAATATGTCGTGATCGGATAGCCCCACCCCCAGCCCCCTCCCCGATGGGGAGGGGGCTCAGCTTGTCGATAAAGTCCTTTTTCTGGTGCTGGCGCACCGGTGAGCGCCCCCACCCCAACCCCTCCCCCATTGGGGGAGGGGCTATATTGCGGGGCCTTCGGCCCGAAGCACCCCGATCGGGGCTGCCGGGGGCGAACCCTGCATAACAGCTTTTTTCGCAGGGGGACTTTGCAGCAAAGTCCCCCTGCG
>JAFXOO010000091.1 GCA_017528675.1 Oscillospiraceae bacterium
AGAGGTTAAGACACCGCCCTTTCACGGCGGAATCATGGGTTCAATTCCCGTACGGGTCATTCAGATGGCGGCATAGCTCAGCTGGCTAGAGCACTCGGTTCATACCCGAAAGGTCGGCGGTTCAAGTCCACCTGCCGCTACTTTTTTCAAAGTCTCAGGAACGGCTGTATAGCTGTTCCTGAGATTTTTTATGCCGGATTCCCATATCCAAGGAAAGGAGCTCCGGGCATCTGCCTGGTATACTTACAATGACCAAGAGACGCATCTCAGAATATGTCCTGTTCTTCTGGGTCTACGCAGTGATCGGCTGGATCTATGAAGTGGTGCTGGAAACTTTCATCTACCAGTGGGGCTTCACGAACAGAGGCGTTCTGTTCGGCCCATGGCTTCCGGTTTACGGCTTTGGTGCGACAATCTTCCTGCTTTTATGGTATCGCTTCATCAAGGATAAGCCGCTGAAACGAAAGCTCCTCATGATTCCCGTGATCTTCCTCCTGACCATGGCAACCGCCACTTTGATCGAGCTGGTCACGAGCTACCTGTGCGAATGGATTATGGGCTCATGGCCGTGGCAGACCTACGCAGACTACGCCATCAACTTCCAGGCACGCATTGCGCTGAGTCCGAGCATCCGGTTCGGCATCGGCGGTGTTGTATTTCTGTACATCATCCAGCCGCTCCTTGATCTCCTCGCCTCAAAGCTCAAAGACAAAGCGGTAATCATCGCTGCAATCACGATTGTCGCTGTGCTTTCACTGGATCTGGTGTATACAATATTCTTCCGGAATTGACTGACGCCCTGCCGCTCCCGGCAGAGCCCCATACAGAGCCTAAGCCCCTGAGCATTACCGCATGCTCAGGGGCTTACGCTATCGTTATCCGGTACCGGCATCCTGCGAACCTCATTCCCTTGTGTGCCGGAAAAACCGGGCATCCGGCGCATACGGCAGCTTCAGATCCATCCCCATCCGGTTCATCTCCTGCACTTTGATGAGCAGCAGGTTGATATTGACCTTCAGGCTGCTCGCAGTCTGTGCAAGATCATAGCCGTTTCTGAACAGCTCCAGCATCCCCTGCTCATCAATGAGGATATGCGCTGCGCATGCATTCGCCTCATATTCCGTCATATTCGTCATGTTGAACAGCTCGAATTCCTTCAGATCACCGCCGGCAGCCAGACTGCGGTGAAGCTGGTCATGCCCGATCTCATGTGCCAGTACCATCCGGTACAGCGTGCGGTTGATGTTCGGATTCATCAGAATCATGCGATGCTTCCAGCGATAGATATACATGCCAAGCAGATCGGTCAGGTCCGGCACATCATAAACCCGGATGCCGAGCTCCTTCGCAATCCGCACAGGGTCATCCGTTCCGCTTTTCCGCAGCAGATTCCGTGCCTTTTTGTAAATCAGATAGGAATCCATCACGACGCATCATCCTTCTTGCCGGGCTTTGCCGCATACTTCCGGTTGTCCGCCTTGCATTCAAAATAGGCCTTCTGTAAGGCAATCATCACAGCATCCCGGTCGTTGTCCGTCAGCTCACCGCCGGCAAACAGCCCTGAAAGCTCCGCCACAAGCTGCTCTGCCTGCTGTCTGCCACGGTTCCCGTACTGCCCTGCTGCCTCAGCAACGAACTCCTCATCCTCTGTCATCAGATAATTTCTGTCCACGCCGAAGAATTCCGCCAGCTTGTCATAGATCTCCCGGTACCGGGGATAGCGTCCGTTCTGCTCATAGCCCATGTAAGCCCGCAGTGAGATACCGCAGTACTCTGCTACCTCCTTCTGCGTTTTCTGCCGCTGCTTGCGCAGTTGTCTGATTTTTTCAGAAAATTTCATAATACCCTCCGTTCTTGCATTTCCAGGTTCCCACGAGAAAGCGTTCTGCACACCGGATCGTTCTCTCCGCTGTAATGCAACTGACTTTCATATATATTATACACCAGAATCATATGAATGTCAAGTGCATATCCAAAGAAAATCACTGTCACATCAACTGCCGGACATATCCCACGCCGGAACGCCGAAAAAAGCACCGTGCCGATCATCCGATCAGCACGGTGCTCTGTGGAGCATCTCCTCATTATGCAAAGAATCAGGCATGCGTCTCCAGCCACCTGTTGACATTGCCAAGCTCCTGTTCCGTCACTGTAAAGGGGTGATAGAACAGCGCCCGCATTCCGTCCCATGGCTCTCCGGAGATTCTGGTATCGAATTCCCACACGAACAGATCACGGCAGGTTTTCATCTGACGGGCAACCTGCTTGTTGTGGACATCCGGAATCGCAAGAGCAATATCCGTTCCGGGAATCGTCAGGACATCATTGCTCAGCAGGAAGGCGCAGACATCCTCCAGTATTTCAGGACGCTTCTGGCACTGCTGCATTGCAGCAAAAAATTCTCTGGCAAACTGCACCTGAAACTGCTCCAGTTCATCCACCTCAGCTCCGGGATTTGTTTTTCTTTGCCGGAGCAGTTCACGCCAGAAGCCGACCTTGTCTTCTTGCTCCATCCTTCTCCAGCAATACCCGCTGTTCCGGAAATGCATTTTGATTTCCCCAAACAGCTCATTCAGAATATACTGCTGCGCTTCCGAATAGGGGTAATCCGTCCGCTTGTAGCCGGTATCGGCGTAATTCTTTCCGACATTGACATAGAGCTGATGCAGGGCACACTCTCAGTATCCCGGAAAACGGTGATGCGCATAAAACTGAATGCCTTCCTCACACCCGGCCAGAATGGTGCTCACCACCAAATCATACGGACAACGGCCATGCGTGCCGGGGTAATGCAAATCCCTGGTTTTGGAGATGGTATAGCTTTCCTCAAGCTCCTTTTCCATCTGCAAAACAGACTCACAGATGTGCAATGCCGCACGGGTTCCGCATGCGAAATGCGCCTGCACCTCTGAAACGGCAGTTTTCCTCTTGAATCGAATTTCCTGCATAATACGCTCCTTTCCTCATTTTGTCAAAACGGAATCTGTCCGAGCAGCCCTCCGGGCGGTTATCCGGAATCATCCCGCTGCCGCCCGAAGTGCCCCGACCGGGACTGACACCCGGAAAGGAGCGAAAATCATCTCCTGCCCCTGACCGCCAGCCTCACTGCACGGTAGGCACCGGAATAGATGCCGGCATCATGTGCACTGCAAATCGCATCGCACATTTTATGAATCACCGAGCCATCCTTCTGCAAAAGCCGGAGCATGGCTGTCGTCTGACGTGGATTGGCACACTCATAGGTACCGTCACCGATCTCCGCAGACCGGACTGCCCCCCATGCCTCATGTCCGCCGACACGCTGCAACATCAGCTTCGGCACAGGATAAAAGCTCAGCTCACTCGGCTTTGTCAGCAGCACATCGCTCATCCGCATCAGCAGATTCGTTGTATAGACCGCTGAGAAAATATCATTGTCACAGAACACATGAATTCCCCTGACATCGCCGTCATAGGCCTTCTCGCAGAACCGCTCTGTCTCCCGGAAGGAATTGAAATGCTCTGTCACCAGCCTGTGCATTTCCGGGATTTCGCTGCTCATCTCCGTCCAGACATCCCGGTGATCTCCGACATTGACAAAGAGCACCGCCCGCCCCGCACGGATCTCCGGCAGTAGCTGATAGATTACCATCAGGAACAGCTCCTTCTGAGCCCCTGCCCCGCCGACACTCATCAGCCAGCGTCTTGCCTCCCCCTGCTGCACACGCTCCCGGCGCATCCGGCAGTCCTGTCCGACATTGCTGACCAGCTCATGATCGACATAGTGCCCGGTATAAGCAATCGCCGTCCCCGGCATCGGGTGCAGCATCCGCTTTTTGTCCATGCCCCGCAGCGTCCGGTAACCGAAGTATGCAGACGGTGTCTGCACGGTATGAATTGCCCCCTCCGAAAGATGCAGCGCCATCGGCCAGTTATCGGGAATGGCATTGACCACATGGGTCAGCCCTGCATGCACCGCCGCCTGTGACGGCCAAACATGACAGGCCACAAACGGAATATCCTTCGGGAGCTGCCGGTACACCGGCACCATCAGCTCCGCCGTCTTCTGGTCACAGCAGTTATAGGACAGCTTCCGGAATCCCTCGCTGTTAAGCGGCTCCCAGAACAGCTTGTTGAACAGTACCGACCGCTGTGAAAGCCTTGAGCCGAGCGAATACAGCTCATTCTGACCTGCAATGACCTTCGCACCGGTCGAATGTTCAAACGAACAGAGGTCGAACCAGTACGGTTCATAGCCCATCGCATGCGCTGCCGATGCCATCGCCATAGAAATGCGGTAATGTCCAAAGCCCATGCGGATGTTGCCGATCGCAACGCTCTTGTCATTGAATTTTACCGGAGAATCCTCACCTATCACAATCTGATTTACCCCCAGCCGTTCACCTATCGCTGGAGCCGGCTTTGCAGAAAGCTTGTAGGTTTCTCCCGAATCATCTCCGTAGCGGCGAAGAAACCGCATTTTATTGCGGATTGCCTTTCGGTACTCCCATTCCGGCATCTCGTTGCCGAAGATTGTTCTTGCACGGTCCATACACATCCTCCTTTAATAAATTCCGTATCATAAAAAGTTCACAATGATTCTCTTGACAAATCTATCAGAAAATGATATACTTATAACTATCAGATGATAGAATCTCTATCCTGAGATATATTACCTATCATCATTTATCAGTTCTATTCTATCATAACATAGGGGGTTTGTCAAGTGGATAATGTATTTTCGCCCGAAAATCTGAAGAACAAGCGCTTTGAGGCAGCCGTTGCCGCCAGCGCACGCCTGTTCCTTGAAAACGGCATCGACAATGTCAAGATGACCGACATTGCTGAAAAAAGTGGTATCGGCGTTGCAACGCTCTACCGCTACTTCGGCACCAAAACCCGTATCGCCATTGCCGCCATGACTTACCTCTGGACAGACCTGCAAAACATGTTCAGCGGCGTCTTTGACTCGGATGTATTCCGCAGCCAGTCCGGCATCAAGCAGCTCACCGATCTGATGCGGCTTGGCCTCGTGCTTTACGATGCCCACAAGGATTTCATGCGCCTGCTGGGCGAGTTCGACCTGCTGCTCATCCGGGAGAACGTCCCGAAGGACGAGCTGGTGGAGTACGACAAGTCCATTATCAACATTTATCCGTTCTTTGAAGCCGCCTTCCAGACCGGTCTGAAGGACGGCACCGTGCGTGAGGGCGTGAACTTCCAGCTTTTCTATCTGACCTATGCACACGCCTCTATGGAGCTTGCCAAGAAGCTCCTGCAAGGCGAGCTGCTTCCGTCGGACAATTTCTCCGCAGGCGGCATGGAATTGAATATGCTGGTGGAAACCGCCGTCTATTACGTCAAGAAGCAGTAAGCCCGCTGCACTCTGCCGGGCGCCCCTCTCCCGAGGGGAGGGGTCACCCCGCCTGTACAGCCGTGCAGGTAATCCGAAGGGAGGACGTCTATGGAACAGAAAAAAACCGCCACCAACAAGATTCTCTGGATCTTTGCCATCGGCCAGCTCGGATGGTCACTGCTTTCCGGCATCATCAACAACTGGCTTGTCTTTTATTTCCAGCCCAGCGGCGAGGAGCTCGCCAAAGGGCAGCAGGAATTCATCCCGGATGTCAAAATTCTTGGCATATTCACGGTCATCGGCCTGATCGCCGCAGTCGGACGGGTGTTTGATGCCATTACAGACCCGCTCATTGCCGGCAAATCCGACAGTC
>JAFXOO010000092.1 GCA_017528675.1 Oscillospiraceae bacterium
GCGGCAGTAACCGATCTTACCGACTACTGGAACGGTCTGGGCAGAACGCTCGATCCTTCCGTATTCAAGCCCGGCAGCACCTACAGCTTCTCTGCGATGGCAATGCAGAACACCACCGCATCCGAGCATTTCAAGCTCTCTTTGGAGTACAATGATGCCAGCGGCACGCAGAGCTGGGATACCATCGCTGAGGCTGACGGCAGCAAGGGCGAATGGGTACAGCTTGAAAATACCGAATACACCATCCCGGCAGGCGCATCCGGCATGACCCTCTACGTTGAGACCGACGAGACCACGACGCCTTTCTTTGTAGACGAGGCTGTCGGCGGCGTAAAGGGTGCAAAGTATACGGCTGATGTTGTGAAGCCGACTGAGGCACCGACCGAAGCGCCGACAGAGGCAAAAACGGATGCTCCGACAGAGGAAAAGCCCGTTGAACCTTCCTTGTACGGCGATGTGGATCTGAACAAAAAGGTTGACATTCTTGATGTTATCGTACTGAACAAGAGCCTGATGGTTGGTGAAAAGCTCTCCGATGTTGCAAAGGCAAATGCGGATGTAGACCGCAATCGCAGCATCAACGAGACGGATTCCCTGAATATCCTGAAGTATATTGTAGAGCTGATTCCGTCGCTCCCGACCGGTGATGTGACGGTAAACCCTAAGGAGGATCCAACCGAAGTGCCCACGGAGGCTGTGAAGGTCACAGACAAGAGCTATATGTCTACTCTGACTGTGAATCCAGATCTCCCGGCTGGATCCGGAAGTAAGAAGGGCGGAATCAATTACAGCACACCCCAGAAGATCACATACCATTCCACGGTTGCAAACCGTGACAAGGAAGCCAATGTTGTACTTCCTCCTGACTACGATCCGAGCAAAAAGTACCCCGTGATGTATGTAAATCATGGTATCATGGGCGGATGCGGCGATCTGCTCGGTGAGGGCTGGGGCATTGAGTACACCGCTGCCAATCTGGCAGCCGAGGGTAAGGCAAAGCCGATGATCCTCGTTTTCACTTCGATGTATACGAACCCGAACAGTGCGTTCTGTACCGGCGTAACGCTGGAAGAATGCAAGCACTACGATGCTTTCCGTGAGGATCTGATTGAGTGCCTGATGCCGTATATCAATGAGCATTATTCCACAGCGACCGGCCGGGAGAACACTGCTGTATGTGGTTTCTCCATGGGCGGCAGAGAATCGCTCTACATCGGCATCACGAAACCCGATATCTTCGGCTATGTTGCATGCGGCTGTCCCGCTCCCGGTGTTACACCCGGTTCGGATTTTGCAGGCAATCATCCCGGCAATATGCAGGAGAGTGAACTGAAGATCACGGACGCTGCAAATCAGCCCTATGTGCTGTTCCTTGCAGGCGGTACAAACGATACTGTTGTTGGCCAGTTCCCGCAGAACTATCACAAGCTTCTGACCACGAACGGTCAGGAGCATCTCTGGCTTGAGGTTCAGGGCGGCGGACATGATGCCTCTGTCGTTGCACCGATGATGTACAACTTCTTGCAGTATGCCTTCAAGGGTTAATGCAGTATCACAAAAACTGACCGGCGTCTGACCGGTCAGTTTTTTTGTATTGCTTTTCTGCGGTGTACGGGAGGTTGTGCAGCCATTTCCGGAGCGAAAAGCAGACAAACGCCCGGAGATGGGGCTTGGCATCAGTCAACAGTTATATGGACAACTGGCAGCAGCTTTACACCAGGCTTGAAATGTATTGTTCACTATGCACAATAACGCCGTAAATGACCGGCTGCTTGTTAGTCCGAAAACCGGGAACACAGCCATGCGCTTTGCTGCTGCTTTCATGATGCGAATAGCATATGATGTCATAAATGTACGGACATTTCAGGGATTATGGAATCTTGCTGTACAGATTGCGGTCAAGCCAGTCTGTCCCGGACGGTTTTTCAGCAGACCGTGTGCTGGTTAGCTGATCCTCACCAGCGAGATGTTCCGCAGCGTTACACTGTAGGAATCCTTCCCGCCCAGCAAAAACGCCAGTTCTGCGTTGTCATAGGCTGCATCCACAGTGAATGTCTCATCATACTTTGCACCATCCGCCGATGCAGAACCTGTCCCTTCAAATACCGCTGTCTTTCCGGAACGGATTACAACCGGATACTCCGACGCTGCGCCGGTGCATTCAAATGTGAGTCTGTAAGTACCCTTTCTGAGGCTGATGCCGGAGAGGACTGCCTGGACATCTGTCGGGGCGGTGCCGCCTGTCACGGTGTTGACCCAGAAGCTCTTGTCAAAGTCGCTCACATAGTGTGCCGCATTTGCCGTGCCCTCCTGTACAAGATCGTAGCTCGCTTCATCCGCTGCATTCAGTCCGATCATATCCGACTCCATTCCAAGCGCACGGCTGATCTTATCCGCCAGTACGAAAGCACTGTTCTGCTGTGTTTTTTCAGAAGGATGCCAGTCAGAGCCAAGACCGTCTGCCATTGAATGCGTCTTGGAGAAGTAACAGCTTACCCTGGCATCGCCGCATTCGCTGACAGCCTGCTCGATGAGCTGATAAACATCATCGCCGCCCATTGTGCCGACGGTGCAGATAATTGCTGCATCAGGCTCGTGTTTGCGTACCGTCTTGAGAAACGCCTTGTAGGCATCCACAAATTCCGGCCCCCGTGTTTCCGGATCCTTTGCGACATAGTTGATGTCGTTTGTGCCGAGGTTGATGACTACTGCGTCACATGGCTCCGCAAAGTCCCATGCACTTCCATAATCTGCAAATTTACTCGATGTTTCGTAGCAATCCGGAATCAGGCTTTCTGCATTCTTTGCACCGTCTGAGGAATAACCGGATACAATGCCATGACCGCTGTAGCAGCAGGTCGTATAATCGGCACCAAGTTTCTGCGCTGTCAGGTAGGCATAGGATTTGGAGAAATTCTCTGTGGAGGTCTTGAAGGAATCTCCCTGCGAGGCGCCTTCGACACCATAGGCACAGGTGATGGAATCTCCGATAAAGCCGATCTTCAGTGCCTTCTTGGCAACAGGTGTGACGGGGGATGCTGCCTTGCTGTTCACTTCGACCGAGCGGATGCCGACACCGCCGTACATTGCCTCAGAAAGCAGCATCACCTTGACGGTTGCTGTTTTGTCAGCGCCCTTCCAGAGCTCGATGGTTTCGCTTTCCTGTTCCATGATGTTGTCACAGAGCAGCTCATCATCTACATAAACGGCATAGCGGGGGCGGTAATCCGCACCGTTCCGGATGCCGCTGCTGCCGGCGAGTGTGAGCGAGGCGCTCTCGCCCCTGAGGGTGAATTCCGCAGCAGAGCCGCTCTGAATCAGCCAGAGTACATCGTCTTTAAGAATGCTCCGGCTTTGCAGTCTGGCATTTTCTGCCGTGATCGGGATGCTTTGCGCAGTCACTTCACCGGTTTCGTTCATGGAACGCTTCAGAAGTCCCAGGTCAAAGACATCGACAACGCCGTTCTGATCTATATCATAGAGGGCAGGGGCGCCTGTTGTCAGGATGCCCTTCTGCAATGTGCGGATATCTTCAGCAGTCCACTGCTTAGCGGCTCCTGTCAGACAGAATGCTGCTGCACAAAGTGCTGCTGCCATTGTGATTCGTTTCTTCATGTTCTTCAATCCCTTCTGTCAGTCCTTTTGCTGTGTACGGTTCTGCGTTCATTGTACCATGATTCAGGCTGACTTGTCAAGCAGTTGCCGCTTCATCAGGCACAGATCGAATGTATCAAGCATACTGTCATCGTTCAGATCGCCTGCCCTGCTGTCATCCAGGTGTGTGTCAGGGACAGCAAGGAGCCATTTTTGCAGTATAATCAGATCTCTGAGATTCAGGTCTCCGTCCGCATTGACATCCCCCCGTACCGCAGCATTGTTTTCCACGCTGACCAGAAGCCTTGGCTCCCGGAATGTGATCGCACCGCTGTAGGCGGTCACGGCAATCCCGTCCAGATCATTGTAGCCGATGTCAAGCTGTTGCAGTGCCGCCTGTACATCCTGTGCAAGGAATACGGCTTTCTCACCATTGAAGTAGAACGGCTGGACAGTATGCCAGATTGGCGTGCTTCCGGACCATTTCTGCAAAGCGATTACAGGAGGATAACCGGTTTCAGTTTCATACTGCACCTCGACTGCATAGGTGCCGCCAAGTGCCTGAAGGGTACTGCCGTCAAGAGAAACACGGTCTGGTGCATCGGGTGTGAGTTCCTGCCGGAGTGTGTAGCCTGTCGGATATTTCCCGACATTCGAGTAAATCAGACCGTGACGGGGCGTTTCGCCCTGCCGTTCAAAGAGTTCGGTCAGCGTGACGAATTCATACCCCTGCGCTTTGAGCTCCGGCATGGCGATCTTCAGCGCTTCTACAGTCTGCTGGTTGCCGGCTGCATCATGCAGCAATACGATGACGCCGTCCCTGGCACCGTTCAGGATATAATCAGCACGTTCCTGTGCCGTGACATTGGCCATGTAATCCTGGCAGTCAATCCCGCAGATGAAGGGCATGTCAATTGCCTCATACATAGACGGACTCACATCAATAAACGGCGGCCGGAAGAATTTCGTCGGCTCTCCGGTGATGTCGATGACCTTGTCATCCACATAGGAGATCTCCGCCTGCATTTCCGCAGCGGACATCTTGGACATGTTGGAATGGGTTTTGGAGTGGTTGTCGATTTCCATGCCCATGTCATAGGCACGCTTTACGGAAGACGCACTCTCCGCAGTGATATTGTCCCCGATCAGGAAAAAGGATGCCCTGGCGTTGTATTCTTCGAGAATATCAAGCACATCATTGGTGGTTGTGGTATTCGGCCCGTCATCGAATGTCAGGGCAATGAGTTTGGTCTGTGCGCTTTCTGCGCTGACTTGCAGCATCGGAAGATGCCCGGCAGCCATCACAACTGCCGTTGCAGCAGCCAATAATGAGGATACGATCTTGCGCATCCGGATCACCTCTGTTCTGGATTAGGGGGGACTGCATACTGATGCACAGTACTACCCCTTTTAGCATAGCACGATCCGAGAGAAAACGCAATGACATTTTGCATATTCTTTCTTACGGAATACGGAATAGAGTAACTATCCTGTGACCTTGACTTTTCCAGACAGTCATGGTATAATGAAACAGGAACCTGGCTTTTCTCATAAGTCCGGTTCTGCTTTTTATAGGATAGATAGGAGTGACTGCATTGATTCTGCTCACTGCACAGGATATTACCAAAAGCTATATGGAACGGCCGGTGCTGGATCATGTTTCCTTTTTCCTCGGAGAGGGCGACAAGGTCGGTATCATCGGCATCAACGGAACCGGAAAATCCACTTTGCTTCGCATTCTGGCCGGTGCTGAGGAGCCTGACAGCGGGCAGATGATCCGCACAAACGGCATCCGTGTCTCGTATCTTCCGCAGATTCCGGCGTTTGAGAACAGCGGAACTGTTCTGAGTCAGGTGCTGGCGCATCTGCCGGAAGATCTTGCGGATTCGAGAGAATTCGAGGCCAGGGCAACGCTTGCACGGCTGGGAATTCCGGATTATGAAAGGGATATTGCATCACTTTCGGGCGGTGAGCGGCGCCGTGCGGGCATTGCAGCGGCTTTGATTGCACCGAGCGATGTGCTTCTGCTTGATGAACCGACGAACCATATTGATCATGAAACAGCACAGATGCTCGAAGATTTGCTTCTGCGCTATCGTGGGGCAATCGTCATGGTCACACATGACCGCTATTTTCTCGATAAGATCTGCAACCGGATTGTAGAAGTGGACAGGGGACAGCTCTATCCCTGCGACGGGAATTACAGCGCCTATGTCACGCAGAAAGCCCAGCGGGAAGCCGATGCACAGGCTGCTGAACGAAAGGCACGCTCGCTGTACCGGCAGGAGCTTGCGTGGATCAGCCGGGGTGCAAGAGCCCGTGGCACAAAGTCCAAAGACCGTATCGAGCGCTTTGAGGCGCTCCGGGACAGGGAGATTCCGGCGGAAGCTGAACGGCTTCAGCTCCAGTCCGTTTCCTCACGCCTTGGAAAGAAAACCATAGAAATCGAGCAGATTTCCAAGCAAATCGACGGTAAGCAGCTCATCTCTGATTTTTCCTACATTCTTCCAAGGAATGCCCGCATCGGAATCATTGGCCGCAACGGGGCAGGCAAAAGCACATTTCTGCGGATGCTTGCCGGAGAGATTCTTCCGGATTCCGGCAGCATTACAGCCGGCGATACTGTAAAAATCGGCTATTTTTCACAGGAATGCGAAAACATGGACCCGAAGATGCGTGTCATTGATTATATCCGTGAAACAGCCGAGATCGTGCATACACCGGAGGGGAATGTCACCGCCGCACAGATGCTGGAGCGCTTTCTGTTCAATGGGGAGCTGCAATGGAACAGCATCGAGAAGCTCTCCGGCGGTGAGAGAAAACGCCTCTATCTTCTGAAAATCCTTATGACTGCGCCGAATGTCCTTCTGCTCGACGAGCCGACCAATGACCTTGATATTCTCACGCTGACGATCCTGGAGGACTATCTCCGGAATTTTGACGGAGCGGTGCTTGCGGTATCGCATGACCGGTATTTCCTGGATAAAATCGCATCGGAGCTGTTTGTCTTCCGTGACGGTGTCTGCATCCGGCATCATGGGAATTATTCCGATAATCTTGAAAGCCTGACAGCCGGGATGCAGCCGGCACAGAAGCCTGCAAAGGTAAAGAAGGAGCGTGTCCGCAGCGCCCCGGCAAAGCTGAAGTTCACTTTCAGGGAGCAGTTTGAATTCGAGCATATTGACGAGGAAATCGCTGCCCTTGAAGCGCAGATTGCTGAGAACGATCAGGCAATTCAGGACGCAGGCTCCGATTATGTCAGGTTGCAGGCACTGACCGATCAACATACTGCCTTGCAGGCGATGCTGGAGGAAAAGATGGAACGCTGGGTCTATCTCAATGACCTGGCCGAGCGCATTCAGCAGGAAGAAGCACAGCGCCCCTGACACAGAAAGAACTGTAACCCATACTGAACAGGAAAACTGCGAAGCATTTTGCCATGCTTCGCAGTTTTTTATAATGCATCCCTCCGGATTTCTGCTCCGGACGGATGCCTGCACTTTGTCTTTTTTGGTGTATCTTTCACAAAATATATTGACAGTTCATAACAAATACGTTATAATTTATGTGACTGCAACAGAAAAAGACAGGCTTGTGTGCAATTTGCAACACAATCCGCACGCAGATCACGAAAAGGGGAATGAATATGAAGAAAGCAAGATCTATCCGCCGCATTCTTGCGGGCATCTGTGCAGCGGTGCTGTGCAGCACAGCCGCAGGTACGCTCCCGGCAATTGCTGCCGCCAGACCCGCAGCAGACACTGTGCAGGCACAGGCCGGTGAGCTGAAAACCCGCAATGTCCACATCCGCACAGACAACGTGAATACCTGGGAATCTGAGCATTTCAAATTCTATTGGGGCAATTCCGGCGACAGCGGTCAGGTGACTGAGGCATTCCTTCAGGAGAATGCAAGGCACCTTGAAGCCTGCTGGGATGTCTACATGAATGACCTGCATATGAATCCGCCCACGCAATCCGTGAATGAACGACTGCGTGACGGGAATGAGTATAAGGTCAATTTCTATATTCACAACACCGGCCTGCTTGGCGAGGATGGTGCAGAAATCCCCACAGACTGGGCATACATGGGCTATGACCGTGAGGGATATGCATTCATGTTCTGCTGCGTGGGGGCGATGAACAACGATCCGAACCCGTCCTGGGTACTGCCGCACGAGTTCGGCCATGTTGTGACAGCACATCAGTACGGCTGGAATTCCAACAAATATGTGCAGTCCTGGTGGGAAGCCATTGCCAACTGGTACCGTGAGCAATTCCTGTATTCCGATTATTACCAGCAATGGGCAAATGTCTCCGGCACCACGGATTACTTCATGACCTATATGCAGAATCTCCAGTTTACACCGATTCTTGGCCGTGATAATTATGCTTCCTGGGCATTTCTGCAATATCTGACGGAAAATCCGGATGGCCTCGGCAACTACGGCGCCGGCTTTGTCAAGGATCTCATGCAGCAGGGGCAGCCCGATGAGTATCCCTATCTTGAGATCGAGCGCATCGGCGGTGCTGATATCAAGGATACGCTCGGCCACTACGCCAAGCGCCTTGCGACGCTCGACCTTGCCCGGAAGGATGCCTATCTGGCAAGACAGCGTGAGCTGATCGCCATGGATGAGATGAGCTGGAACCAAATCTATACCGTGCTTGACAAGTCGCCGGAGGCGGGACGCTATACCGTTCCTACGGACAGAGCACCGCAGCAGTTCGGCGTGAATCTCATTCCGCTTCGGGTGACAGACAGCACTGTCTCCGTTGCGCTGGAAGCCATGACGAACGTGCAGGGGGCGGACTGGCGTGCATGCATTGCTGTGGAGCAGCGTGACGGTACAACACGGTATTCCGATCTGTTCAGAGCCGGCGAGAGCATGACGATGGCATTCGATGCCAATTCGGATGCGGCAGCCTATCTGACGGTTACTGCTACGCCCGATCCGGAAACCTGGCAGAAGATCGGAACACCGTGGGCATATGCCGCCGATACGGAATTCGGTGAGGAAAACTATCCGTTCCTGAGCAAAACCCGCTATCCCTATGCCGTGCGGATCAGCGGCGCCGACATGCAGCAGCACGAGTTCAGCGCAGCTACTGCACAGGGCAGCTTCCACAGCAACGGCGGTGGATTTGTTGCGGCCTCTGCGCATGTGGATCCGACTGTCTATGTCGGCAGGAATGCCCGTGTACTCGGCAATGCGACCGTTTCCGGCAATGCCCGGATTGACGGCAATGCGACAGTTTCCGGACGGGCAAAGGTATCCGGTGATGCAGTCGTCACCGGTCATGCAATCGTGTCCGGCAATGCGTCTGTGAGTGAGTATGCAGTTGTCGGAGACAGCGCCTATCTGAACAAGAACGCCGGTGTTTCGGGCAACGCAAGGGTGCTGGAGGGTGCTATGCTCACCGGTAATTTCAAGGCATCCGGCAATGCCACGATCAAGGGTACCGCATTCTGCTGGGGCGGGGGTTCTGCTTCCGGGCAGGCGATTCTGGACGGAGATTATTATATTGATTCAGACCGTGTTTCCACATTCGGAACGCTTTATGGCTGGACGAGTGCCGACAGCTATGCCGCAAGCCGCCCCTATACGGACGGACAGCTTGCTGGGCTGGAATTCGCAGAGGACAGCTCCGCTACGGCAGGGGATACCTATACCTCGACCTATGCTGCGGCAGTCGGTGCACCTGCATGGGCAGCGGAACGCACCACCGGAAAGGGCGTGCTGAGCTTCACAGACGGACAGTATCTTCTTGCAGACAGCAGTTATGCGATGCTGCACGATGCCGATTATCAGACGGCAGTTCTGCTGCAAGGGGACGGCTCTGTCTTTCGCTTTGGTGACGCAGAGCACTACCTGGAGCTGACAGCGGATAATGGCACGCTTGTCCTCTCCGCCAACGATGGCACCGGGGAGCAGTCTGTCACCGCAGCAGATGCCTACGCGAACGGCCAGTGGGTGACGATCAGTGCGGTACTCAGCGGTGATACAGCAAAGCTCGTGGTCAATAACGGCAGCGGTGCAAAGGAATATACCGGCGCTATGACCGTGGATCCGGTGGATACTGTCACAGAAGATGCGGTCTACACCATCGGTGAGGGCATGCAGGGTGGTATGGACTTCTTCCGGGTGAATTTCAAGGAAGTGGCTGAGCCTGCGTATTACTACACGGCGGCTGAGGAACCGGAGGAGCATACAAAAGCGCATATCTTTGGTGATATGGACGAAAATGGCGTCATTGACGTTTTCGATCTCGGTCTGATGCGGCGCCATGTGCTGACAGGTGTGCAGGTTGCCTGGGCAGACTGTGATGCAGACGGAACGACCGGTGTCGGAGATATTATCGCACTCCAGAAGTATGTGCACGCTGCGGACGGCGCAGGACGCACAGGGCAGGATATGACATCATAAGATCAAAGGCCGCTGTAGTATTGTACAGCGGCCTTAGCTTGTCGATAAAGTCCATTTTTGTTGGCGGATTCAGTAGGTCAGGCAGCGTTTTCAGTCCTTCAGATCTTCACGGATGAAATGGGTGGGCTGCCACGGTTCTTTTTCCGGAATACCGTATTGCGCCTTTCCCAGAGCGATGGATTTCAGAAGGAAGCTCATGTTTCTGGCAAGTGTGCGCATGGTCAGCAGTCCCTCGGCATCGTAAGCTGCTTCGCCGGACTCTCTGCCGTGTACGCTGTTCCAGTAGGAGCTTGCAGCGACGGGCATGCCGCTGATGGTGAAATACTTGTTCAGCTCATCGAATGTTGCTGAGCATCCGCCTCGTCTGGCGACAACAACGCTGGCACCGACCTTCATCGTTTTGTCAAAGCTGGTGCTGTAGAACAGGCGGTCAAGGCAGGCAATGAGCGTGGCATTTGCCGAGGCATAATACACCGGTGATGCCACAATCAGACCATCCGCAGCTTCAAACTTCGGCGCAAGTTCATTGACAGCATCATTGAAAACACACCTGCCGAGTGCTGCACAGCGCTGGCAGGCGATGCAGCCCCGGATATTCTGGCTGCCGATCTGACAGACCTCCGTGTCGATGCCTTCCTCTGCAAGGGTTTTCACGATCTCGTTTACTGCGATGGCGGTATTGCCGTTGGGATGGGGGCTTCCGTTCAGAATCAGGACTTTCATGCTGTTGCTCCTTTCGATCTTACTTTCGGATATATTGTTCATCCTGCACATCACCTTCATCGCTCACAAAGCGCTCCATGGTCATATGCAGATCGTACTTTTCACGAAGTGCTGCAATCTGTGGCATTCTTTCAGAGGCATGGTGTCTGTCAATAGCGGCCTGGTCTGCCCATGCGTCAATCAGCAGAATTGTCTCCGGGTCATCCAGGGGCTGATAATACGCATAGCGCAGATTGCCTTCAGCATGCCGGATCTGGTCTGCGATGCCGGAAGATTCCATTTCTGTGGCTATGCCTGTAGAGCATGCAGCATCAGCCATGCAAACGCTTTGGCTGTCCTGAGATCTGCATCCTTGAAATGATTACCCGGATTCCATTCCAGCGTGCAATTGACCTGCTGCGCTTTCAGCAGCGCCGCTGCTTCCCGGATCCGGTCACCGACCGTTGCCATCACAGGATTGCGGGTTCTGGGTTCCTGCGTGCCAAGGCTTAGGTAGACGGAATGGCTCCGGATCAAGGCTTCATGCATATAGTCCTTGAATCCCGGAAACCATAGGGACGGGGAAGCGGCTGCTACGCCATCGAATACATCGGTCTGGTACGCTGCCCAGAGGGCGAAAAGTCCTGCCAGTGAATAGCCTCCGATGAAGTATGTTTTCTCACTGTCGTCCGTATACTGCAATACCTCTGCAAGCGTGACAGAGGCACCGTCACCAAACGGCTCATTGCCGAAAACGGCGGGAGCTGTCCAGGGCGATAAATCTGCATTCCAACGATTGACTTTCACGGCAGTCAGGCAAAAATCCATATCTGTGAGATGCCGGATGGCCTCGATCTCCTTGTCCATACCGGCAAGATCGTGCGTGTCAACAAGCTGGAGCAGGACGATGGATGCCTCAGGGTTTCCATAGCAAAACCGCTGCATCATGCCAGGTTTTTCCCAAGCTCATAAGCCTGCCGGGGATATCCGGTTTCCTTGAGCATGTCCAGTGTCGGGCAGTTCACGCCAACAACCGTCCCTGCCATCTCCCAGCCAAGGAAATTGGTCATGCCACGGAAGGATGCCAGCGCACCGTCCGCAGATTCGCTGGTGTCGTCTGCCATCGTCAGCATCAGGATGGCTTTCTTCTGGCCGTGCAGTGCAGCGTCATTGGCATAGAAGCGGTCGATGACCGTTTTGAGCTGGGCATTGATGCCGTAGTAGTAGATCGGGGAGACAAGAACAATCACCTCCGCTTCAAGCAGATGCGGATTGAGCCCCTGCATGTCATCCTTGAAAACGCATGCCGTGTTGACGGTATCTGTCGGATGCTCCTGCGCATGACATCGGTCACAGCCGATGCAGGGATGCACCTGCTTGGTGGCTGCATCATAGCGATAGATCTCGTGCCCTGCCTCGGAAGCGCCCTTCACAAACTGTTCGGTCAGACAGGCAGAGGTCCCGTTTTTATGGGCGCTGCCGGTGATGATGGTGATTTTCATAGTTTCAACCTCCTGAAGATGTAATATGGATGCCAGCAGGCTGTCAGCGAAGCAGCCTGTACAGCGCTTGTTCCTCCGCATCCGGATACAGCTTCTGCACATGCGTCAGAATGCGGTTCAGGGATGCCTCCGGCTCCTCTTTGTAAGCAGAGGTCAGATGATCGTATCCCCAGATGGTTTCCGGCGGGAACATCACAGAAACGCTTATACCGTATTCACTGCCCTTTTTGTTCCTGCGTCGCCGGAAATCAGTGATGACGAGGTAGAGCTGCATCTGGAGTCCGGTGATGATGCCGGGATAGTTTTTGAGGCCGCCCTTGCCGAAGCCTGCCATCTTCTTCAGGTCAGTGGAGAGAATGGTGTCCTGCTTCCAGAGCAGCTCGCCGCTGCTGTCGGTTCCAAGATAGAAGTCCATAATGACCTTTTCTCGATGGGTGGCAATGCCGTCCTCATAGCGGGAGTCAAAGTCGTAGCCGTTTCTTCGGTAATTGGCGAAATACGGGAGCCACGCCCTGCTGATAAAGCCGGCTTTCCCGTCAAAGAATTTTCCATATGCCACCTCGTGGCTGGCGGCAATGATTTCCCGCCATTCCCACGGGTCCTGCTCTCTGTCGCCGGTCCACCAGACATCTGCTGCGACATGCTCCTCAGCAGAAAAGCCTGTAATGGGATTGGCAAAGAGCGGCAGAAAGCCTATCTCGTTGACCCAGTGCACCAATTCCTGCCAGGTGCGTATCCGATAGGGATCCTCCCAGGCTAAGCCACGCATGATCCAGGTTCCGTTTTCATTTGCCATATTGTTTACTTCTGCATCCAGGCCAGGCGACACGCATACAGCGCACTAATCCGCCATAGTTTCCCTTTGCCAGGGTGCAGGCCTTTCGTTCATTCTTTGTGCGGTGCTGCCTTAAGTATAGCATGAAAACCAATTTCTGTCAAGTCGGCAGGGCGCTCTCACAGATGTGTTCCGGGACGATGAAACTGTACAGAAAAAAAGGGAACCGGGTGCGATACCCGGTTCCCTTTTGTCACAGGTCATTCCTGTTGCATGGTGTTTCACAGCTACGGGAGTCTGTTCAGCAGCAGCCACCGCCGCAGATGGAGTTCAGAAGCGCACAAAGTGCCTGGAACCAGTTGTTGCAGCACATGCCGTATACCTCCTTCCTATGTAGTATAGATTTATTATAGCATGGATTTCGATGGATTGCAATGCAAAAAAACTGGATATATAGGGAAATTATGGCGATTCCGGAGCCTTGCATTCCGGAGCTGTCCGCACATCTGCGGAAGGCTGCAACCCCGCCGGAAAGACGAGGCACTGCCTGTGTCAGACAGGCAGTGCCTCTGTGGAAATCTTGCGGAACGCATCATTGTGTGAGCAGCCTGCGTTTCAGCATGGCGAGGTCGAAAACATCGGTGACGCCGTCCGTGTACAGCTCTGCTGCTTCGGGGACGGTCAGTGTTCCGGCATTCAGCAGATACTTTTGCAGCATGATGACATCCGCCGCCGAGACAGTGCCGTCACCGTGCACATCACCGCTGCGGACTGCATTGCCCTTGGTGTAGACCTTCTCGTACATGGTCTCTGCCCAGAGCTTTCGCATCTCCTCATATCCGTCAGAATTCGGATGCACGCCGTCATCGCCAAGTCCTTCCGGATGCTCCTTGAAATAGGCCTCAAAATCCGGCCCCTGAACGATCCTGTCGCCGTATTCCTCGTACAGCCGGTCGATCATGGCGTTATGGGTAGTCACATATGGCCCGACATCGGGATTGGTCGAATGGGGGATTTTCGGGAGCACCGGAACCCTGCCGGCATTCAGGATGGCATCAATCATGTATTTGGTGTTCTCGTAATAGGTTTCAGGGGAGAACTGGTTTCCCCAGGAATCGTTTGTTCCATAGGCAATGCTGACATAGTGCGCTGCGGTGGCAGTAAGCCATTTATCAATGTATTCCCGGCCGTCCTTGCTCGTGATGCCGCCGATGCCGCCGTTCTGCTGCAAGGGTGTGTAAGCCGGATCAATCGCATGCACAAAAGTGGCATAGCTTGTGCCCCACATGTTAATCATGCCGCCGGCAGTGATGGAATCTCCGAAGAAAATCCAGCTATCCCGGCCGCCGGAGGAAGCATCATGAATGTCAAAATTCAGCAGAATACCGCCCTTGGAGCCGGTAATACGCATGCGGATCCAGTTGGCACCGTCCAGATCGAGCAGATGTGAACGGGTCGAGAGGGTATTGTCCGAGACAGTCTCAACGATTTCCCAGCCATCCTCCGGGAAGCTTCCGCCGGGTGCGTGGTTGATCTCCAGGACATAGTCTGTCGGCTCATCAGTCACAGAGACATAACTCCCCACCTGGTCGTAGGAGCTGCTGTTATACCAGACTGCCAGCACCTTTCCACGCTGCGCCTCCGGTACCCCTGACAGGTCATAGGCAAGATAATCCGGTGCCTCTGAGCGCCATGATGTGTAATAGACATCATCATTAGCCTCATTTGGTCTGCCGCTGCCAGAATAGGCAGGGACGTTCCGGCTTATGATGGGACTTGCGGAAAAACTGCTGTTTTCCATGCTTTGTTCCTCCATAATCTGACTGCTGGTTTCCTCTGCTGCGGCAGGCATTGCACAGACCGTGAGCGTGAGGGCTGCTGTAATCAGCAGCGGAATCATTCTTTTCACAGTGGATTCCCCCTTCTGGATATACTTCTATCCATTCTATCATACCACATTTCAGAGGGCATTGAAATGACGCTTTGCACAATAAATATGACATTTTGCATTATTCTACAGATTCCTCTGACAGACTGAGAGCCGGGACATTGCCCGGCTCTGACTGTTGATCTGCTATCCTCTTTCTCAAAAATCGTAAAACGACTGTCATTCCATCATACGCATCGTAGCAGCAGTATCATCTGTTCCTGCAATGGCATCGAGATAGAATTGTTCGATTGTTTGCAGCAGCTCTGTATTGACCTCGTTAATCAGCGGCAGATTCCGGGAGGCATATGCAGCATCACGGACTTCCTGCGGAATATCTCCATTGTATTGCGCTTCCAGAGCCTTGCCCTGTGCATTGAATTCCTCTTTGTAGGCATTGGCGGCATCACTGCTGAAAAATAGATTATGATCTGCATAGGGCCCGGTAATCGTTTCATACCGTACATGCGGGTTGGTGATCTGCTTCTGCTTGGACAGAATGGAGATTCCCTCGTAGGGCACGGTCGTATCCATTTCTCCGTGCAGGATGAACTCCGGGATACCAGCATGATTGATGCCGTCCACAGCATTCAGTCCCGCATACTGACCGAAGGTGAGATTGTGATAGCCGGCAGCAAACGGCCGGAATACGGCTGCAAGCGGCTTGCCGACTGTCTGGACGGCACCCTCCTGCAACATCTCCAGCGGATAGGCATAGCCTGAAATGGAGCATGCCGCCGTGAGATTGTGGTCGAAATTCTGCACGCCGCAGACAGCATACCCGCCCCAGCTATGACCAAGCAGGCAGACAGGAAGCCCCTTCAGGCGCTCATCCTGCTCTGTTACATGCAGCGCTGCATCCAGATCGAGCGCTGACTGCACAAGACCGACAGAACCGTCACCCTCACTGGTACAGCATCCCGTTGCGTCATAGGCGAACACCACCCAGCCACGATCCACGAACCACATGAGTGTGTTGATATAGGCCTCGTGGCCGGAACCAATGCCATGCGCAAAGACAATGATACCCTTCGGCGGCTCTGCACCATCCTCCAGGTGCTCCGGTCCGTAGAGATAGCCCTGCAACGTGTTCCTGCCGGAGACAAACTGCACATTTTCCCGCTTGTGCGTGCTGCTGTAATCGGGGTCGTACCAGTAATAGCTGTAGTATTTCCTGTCCGGATATGACCCACGGCCAAACTGCTGCTTCATGATGATGCCCGTTGCGATGCAGACTGCACCCAAAAGCAGCAGCAGCACTGCAAGCACGATCAGCAGGATTTTTACCGGCTTCGCCATTTTACAGAATTGCGGAGAGGTCAATCTCTCCGTCAAAGACATGGGTGGCAGGGCCGGTCATCATGACGGTTCCATCCTTCTTCCAGACGATGGTCAGATCGCCGCCCCGGAGCTTCACTGTGATCGGCTCATCCTGCTTACAATAGCCGTTCAGGACGGCTGCGACTGCTACAGCACAGGCGCCTGTCCCGCAGGCGAAGGTCTCACCGCTGCCACGCTCCCAGACACGCATGAAAAGCGTGTGGTCATCAATGACACGCACGAATTCGGTGTTGATCCGCTCCGGGAACAGCGGATGGTTCTCGAAATCAGGGCCGATCTTCTCCAGTTCAAGTGCCATCGGGTCGTCCTGCATGAAAATAATGCAGTGTGGATTGCCCATCGAGACACAGGTCACGGTGTACTCCTTGCCCTGGACACTGAGCGCCTGCCGTACAAAGTCCTCGCCGTCTGCTGCGACTGGAATCTCACGGGGCCGCAGAATGGCTTTCCCCATATTGACTGTTGCGCCGGTTGCCTTGCCGTTCTCGGTTTGCAGCGTGATGTACTTGATGCCGGACTTTGTCTCTACAGAAAGCTCCGGCTTGGTCACGATGCCGTGGTCATAGGCGTATTTCCCGACACAGCGGATGCCGTTGCCGCACATCATGCCCTCTGACCCGTCAGCGTTGAACATGCGCATCCGGCAGTCTGCGACTTCGGACGGCAGAATCAGAATCAACCCGTCAGAACCGATGCCGCAGCGGCGGTCGCTGACAAAGACGGATACCTTCTCCGGCTCCGGAACCTGCTCCTCAAAGCCGTTGACATAGACGTAATCGTTGCTGATACCGTGCATTTTACTGAATTTCATGAAATACTCCTTCCTCCGGCAAGCGGAGCTTTTTGTCTTATATTATTATACAGGAAACGGACAGAAAAAGCAAGTCCTCTGCTGTTGCAAAAAGAAAGAATTTATGATATAATGATACCATCATCGGACTATGAAACGAGGTGAAACCCATGAATGCTCGCCGGATCATCCGCCAGGTCAGAGCTGCCCTGGAACAGGCGCTCCCCGATGCCGGCACTGCTGCTGCACGGCTCTGGTTTGCACGGCTCTGCGCTGTATCCTGTATGGAGGCGAATGGAATGTACACGCCGGGAAGCCCCCTGCCGCAGGGTTTGCGTTTGTTTGAAGGAGTGCAGACGCTTCCGCAGGCGCTTGACGCTGCACAGGCACTCCTGCGGGAAATCCCACGGCAGACCTGGCAGAAGTCCCCGGAGCTCACCGGCTGGCTGTACCAGTACTGGGTCACGCCGGAGCGGGAAGCCGCGTTTGCCGGGCTGCGCCAGAATGTCAAAATCCCGCCAGAGCGGATTGCAGCAGCGACACAGCTTTTTACACCTCGCTGGATTGCACAGTATATGGCGCAGAATACACTTGCTGCCGTGTGCAGACCGCTTCCGGAATGGGCGTATGTGCTCGGTGAGCCGCCTGCGGGAGGAAAGGCACCGTCCGGGCTGCGGGTGCTTGATCCCTGCATGGGGACAGGACAGATCCTGACGGAGGTTTTTGATGCGCTCATGGCGCTGTACCTTGCGGACGGCGCTGCGCCGGAGCAGGCAGCAGAGTGCATCCTGCGGGACAATCTCATCGGCATGGATATAGACGGCACGGCGGCGTCTGTAGGGGAATTTGTGCTGCGCATGAAGGCGGCTCGATATCTCCCGGATGCGCTCACGGGAAACCTCCGTATGCAGGTCTATGACCTGTCGGCGTTTGAGGAGATGCTGCCCGGTATCTCTGTCTGCGGTTCGCTGCTGCGGCCGGCGGTCTGCGGAACAGGGGAGACACTTGCTGTCACGGAGCTTCTGCAAAGCCGCTTTGATGCGGTTATCACCAATCCGCCCTATATGGGCGCCGGTTCCATGCCGCCGGAGCTGTCTGCCTTTGTCAAAGCAGAATACCCGCTCGGAAAGGCGGATCTCTTTGCATGCTTCATGGAGCGTTGTGCTGCACTGACGAAACCGGATGGCGTCTTTTCCATGCTGACAATGCACGGATGGATGTTTCTGTCACGCTTCCGGGCGTTGCGCCATGCGCTGAAACGGAACACAATCGGCAGCATGGTACATCTTGGGTCAGGGGCATTTGACACAATGGATGTCGGCACGATTGTCCAGACCACGGCTTTCACAGCATTCGGCAGGGAACTGGTGAATTATCCGGCTGTCTATGTCCGTCTGACAGAGGTGCAGGACAAGGCATCGCATTTCCACGACCCGGCGCTTCGGTATACCTGCACGAGGGAACGGATGGCAGCACTGCCGGGAGAGCCGCTGTGCTACTGGTGCAGCGACAGGATGCTTGCAGCGATGAAAGCACCCAAGCTGGACGATGTCTGCCGCATCTGCCAGGGGATGACCACCTCGGACAACAAACGCTTTGTAAGGCGCTGGTACGAAGTGGAACCGGGCAGCATCGCCTTCGGGTGCAGGAGTGCCGAGGAGGCTGCTGCAACCGGGAAAACCTGGTTTCCTTACAACAAGGGCGGCCCTGTGCGGCGCTGGTACGGAAATCACAGCTTTGTGGTCAATTACCGCAGCGGCGGTGAGGCACTGCGGGCTTTTCACGCTGAGCTTAACAGAACCCGCTGCGGCGGACGCCTCAAGAATGCGGATATGTATTTCAAACCGGGTATCACCTGGTCATTTATTACAGAAAGCGGGCGGTTCGGCGTGCGTGTGCAGCCGGAGGGATTCCTTTTTGATGTATCCGGTTCTTGTCTGTTTCCGGCAGAGGAGGACAGGCTTTACCTGATGGGACTGCTGTCGTCCTCCGTTGTGCGGGAAATGCTGCGCATGACCAACCCGACCATGAACTTCCAGGCGGAGAACCTGCGCTCGCTGCCCTATCTGCCGGGTGGGGCATATCGTCCTGAGATTGCGTCACTTGTGGCAGAAAATATCCGCCTTGCACAGGAGGACTGGGATGAGAGCGAGGAGAGCTGGGCGTTCCGGATGCATCCGCTGCTGCAAACCGGAGAAGGCTGCTTTGCCGGGGCGCTGCGGGCTTACCGGGAGCGCTGCCAGCAGCGCAGCGAGATCATGCGCAGGAATGAGGAACGGCTGAACCGGCTGTTTGCGGAGATTTATCATGTGGAAGGCGAGGTGGACTGCGGTGTGACGGATGGGTTGCAGGTGCCTTCTGAGCGGGAGACTGCGGAACAGCTTATCAGCTTTGCAGTGGGCTGTGCACTTGGACGGTATGCCTATCCCGACATGCAAACGGCGGACTATCTGCCCCTGTCGGAGATTGGTACAGTAACGCTGCGGCTCCTTGCAGCAGCATTCCCACAGGACACCCTGCCGGAACTGGAACGCTGCCTGACCGCTCTGCTTGGCTGCACAGCGGCAGATTACGGTAAAAAGGAATTCTGGACGGCGCATTGCAGACGCTATCACAAGCGGCCGGTCTACTGGTTTCTGCGCAGCGGTGCACAGCAGGATGCCATGCGGGGACTGGTGTACTATCACATGCTGGGTCCGGCACCGGCTGCGGATTTTCTCCGGGCGGCGGAGCTGGCAGGGGCGTATCCGGAGCGGGAGGCATTCCTGGAAAAGATCCGCATGCTCTCTGATACTAAAATTGACCGGGATGCGGGGATTCAGGCAAATTACGCCCGCTTCCGCAGCGTACTCGGCGCCATCCGGTAAAGAAACCGTCCTCTGTACATGCCAGAGGACGGTGCGGTTTTTATTTTGCTGTTTTACTGCTGCGGAGAAGTGCCCGCTTCATCAGCGCCAGATCATACA
>JAFXOO010000093.1 GCA_017528675.1 Oscillospiraceae bacterium
CTCTGTAGCATCCTGTGCAGTTGTCTGCTGTTCGGCAGATGTATCTGATTCCTCTGCGATGACATGCATGGCAGGCGTGAGCATCAGCGCCGCAGCAAGCACTCCGGCAAGAAATTTGTACTTCATATCACATGCCTCCTTATGGAACAGGAAACTGTGCTGAGCGCACAGTTGAATCCTATTCTCATCTTCTATTATACCACAGATTGACATTTGTGTCAAGCGAAGAAATCTGCCATTTTTCGCCCGAAAAAGAAGAAACAGTCCGCCTGAGCGGACTGCCTCTCCTGAAAAGGATTATTATGAAAATGGATCCGGCGAAAGTTAGTTGGCATCCGAGAGCTTGTTGTACAGCTTGCCGTTGTACAGCGTCTTGCCCTTTGCCTTGAACATCTCGGAAACGGTTACCATCTGCCAGCCGTTAGCCTTGAGGATGGGAGCCACTTCTTCGATTGCACCAGCGGTGGTGGGGTAGTTTTCATGCATCAGAACCACTGCGCCATTGAGCGAGCCATTCTGCATTGCGGTCAGAATTGTGTTCTTGATGGCATCCTTGGACGCACCGTCCCAGTCATTGGAATAGACGCTGCAATTGATCAGTGCGGAGTTGCAGGACTTCGCTACAGACGAGAAACTGTCGTTGGTCTTCAGATACGGCGGACGAATCAGGAAATCGGTCTCGCCGGTGAGTTCCGTGAGCTTGTTGGCAGTCTTCATGATCTGCTCACGCTGCTGGTCAGCAGAGAGCGTGGTCATGTCCGGGTGTGTCCAGGTGTGGTTAGCGATCTCCATGCCGAGGTCATGCGCACGCTTGATCTCAGCCTCGTTGCCGGCAATGCGCTCGCCCCAGTAGAAGAAGGTCGAGTGGCCGCCGTTCTCGGAGATGGCGTTCTGGATGCGGATCGGGTTCTGTGCATCGGGGCCGCCGATCGGGCCGTCATCGAATGCGAGTGCTACCATCGGCTTGTTCGGGTCGATCCAGCTTACATCGGCAGTGTTGTAGAACACGCCGTCTACACGCTGCGGAGCTGCTTCTGTGGGCTTTTCTGTCGGAGCCTCGGTAGGTGCTTCCGTCGGAGGCTCAGTCGGCTCCGGATCAGGATTGTTCTGCTTTCTGATAACCAGACCCTTGAGGAGACCCAGGTCAAAGATGTCGATCCTGTTGTCCTTGTTCAGGTCAGTTGCATCATTGGAGATGGTCTGATCCAGACCGAGCAGATACTTCTGGAGTGCCACGATGTCGAGCAGATCAACCTTCTTGTCGCTGTTGACATCGCCGGTCAGGGAACCTGCCGGTGTCTCAGTCGGCTTCACAACATCAGCCGTATACTTTGCACCCTTCACGCCGCCGACAGCCTCGTCTACAAAGAAAGGCGTCGTGGTCTCGTCGGTCTCAACGTAGAGCGTCATGCCGGAGGCGCCTGCCGGGATGGTGTACTCGGTATTTTCGAGCTGTACCCATTCGCCCTTGCTGCCGTCGGCTTCTGCAACGATATCCCAGCTCTGCGTGCCGCTTGCATCATTGTACTCCAGAGAGAGCTTGAAATGCTCGGATGCGGTGGTGTTCTGCATTGCCATCGCAGAGAAGCTGTAGGTGCTGCCGGGCTTGAATACGGAAGGATCGAGCGTTCTGCCCAGACCGTTCCAGTAGTCGGTAAGATCGGTTACTGCCGC
>JAFXOO010000094.1 GCA_017528675.1 Oscillospiraceae bacterium
CTTCAGATCGGCACGAATGATATCCTCTCGAATTATGAGCGTGACAAGATGGGCGAGCGGCTGGAGCTGCTCGTGGATGTGGTGCTCGATGCGCTCCCGGAGGACGGGCTGCTCTATCTGTCCACGATTCCCTATATGGATGCCGATGTGACGACCTATACCGATGCCTACACCGCAGAGGAAATGGACCAGGCGGTGGATGATTACAATGCGCAGGTACGGGCGCTTGCGGCAAAAAAGCAGGCGGACGGCAAACCGGTGGCGCTTGCGGATATCAATTCTGTCCTGACCAAGGCGGATCTTCTGGACGGTGTGCATCCGAGTCCGCAGGGCTATGAGAAAATGGGCGAATACTGGTATGGGAAGCTTGTGGAATATATCAACGGCTCGTCCGCTCCGGCACAGCCGTCCACCGAGCCGCTGACTGAGACAGAACCGGAGACAGAGCTGCTCACGGAGACGCTGCCGCTGACCGAGCCGGACGGCCGGCATGATGTGCAGATGGGGAATGTCTATCTGGACAATGCGGTTGACCTGCTCGATATTCTACAGATGCAGAAGTATCTCCACGGACTGACCCCGGAGATTTACGCATCGCTGGAGTACTACCCGACCTATCTGATCCGGAACACGCCCTATGATCTCAACGATGACGGAATCCTCGACATTTTTGACCTGGCGCTGCTCAAACGCAGGGTCTTTGCCGCAGAGAACTGAGCCGGCTGAATGCACTGCCGGACAAAAGAAAACAGCCGCATGCCCGGTGGAGCATGCGGCTGTTTTTGGGTATGTGCGGTGTTTGATACCGGCTTTCATTCCATCCATTGACAACATCAGCAGATTGATGGAAAATCAATAATTGCCGGAGCGGTCCTCCTCCAGCCTGAAGGAAATATCATAGTAGGTAATCTTGCCGTCATCCCCGACATGGGCACAGCGGGCTCTGACGGTATCGCCGCCCTTGCGGCCGTCGAGTACCTCCAGGACATCGTCATAGCCGGTCACACGCTTGCCCTCGACCTCGGTGATGAAGTCATTCACTTTCAGGGCAGTGCTGTGGATGTCGCAGTCCTCGCTGATATCCGAAATCCAGAGCGTGCCTTCCAGCTCTTTGGGAAGCTCCATTTTGAAATGCGTTCTGAACTCCTCTGCCACCTCAGGGATGCTTGTGCTGCTGAAGACAATGCCGATTCGGAAACGTCCGGTCACATAGCCGTTTTCCATCAGATCCTGAATGACCGGGAGCGCCTCGTTGATGGAGATGGCAAAGCCCAGTCCTTCATAGACGCTGGAAAACTGCGAAGCGTACTTCGAGGAGGTGATGCCGATGACCTGACCATACATATTGACCAGTGCACCGCCGGAATTGCCGGGGCTGATGGCAGCATCGGTCTGGATGCACTCCATCTGGAAGGCGTTGCTGTCGGAACGCACATGTCTGCCGATTGCCGATACAATGCCCTTGGTCACGGAATTGGTCAGTCCTGCGGGGTTGCCGATGGCAAGGACGGTCTCCCCGACATAGGTTTCCTCTGAATTGCC
>JAFXOO010000095.1 GCA_017528675.1 Oscillospiraceae bacterium
GAGGCTGGACATCGGGTTCGGATGGCGCTTCGGTGGGCTTTTCCGTCGGCTTCTCGGTAGCGGGTTCTGTAGGCCTGGGAGTGTCGCTTTCGGGGGCTGCATCACCGAATGCCTCAGTGCCGTCCGGCTCCAGACCATAGTAGAGCTTGCCGTTGACATAGATCGGTACATACTTGGTCATGATGCCGTGCAAGGTGCCGTCTGCATCCTTTTCACCTGTCTTGGTGAGCAGTTCGGTGTTGGAGAAATCATTGGTGCTGTCCCATCCGTCCTTGTAATCCGGCAGCACAAACGCCAGCAGGATCTCGCATTGCTGCATCCCCTCGGAAACCGGCAGAACTGCACGGCCGTCCGGGAGCGTGACCTCTACATAATAGATGTCGCCCTTATACTGCTTGACCTCGGACACGATAGCGGGCTTGACGCCTCTGTCAGCGTACATGGCACTCTGGTCACGGTCGCAGCGGACAACAACCTTGGTCGGGTCGAGTCCCATTGCCTTTGCCTCGGAGAGATCCATGAAGTACCTGAAGGAGAGGTTATCCTGTACTCTTGCCGGCCATGCGGAGTGGTTGGTGACCTTGAAGCTGATGGTCGCACCCTGCGATGTCATGCCCTTGTCGAGCACTTCCACATAGAATTCCGGGGCATCGTGCACTTCCTTCGGCGGGAAATTCGGGTCGGACTTGCCGCCGTACACATCGAGCATCTTGCAGAGCAGGGCTGTGTAGCCGGCGTTGTAGTCGGTAGCGACCTCGTTGTTGATATAGTTGTTGCGGTCGTCCACATACTCGCCTGCCTCGGTCGGGCCGCCTACGAGTGCGCCGTACAGAATGTGACGGTTGAGAACCGGGGTGTATACGTCATTCTTCCAGGAGCCGGCAGCAGTTCTGTGGTGAGCGTTGCGGGGGGCGCCTTCACCGAAGCCAACCACATAGCTGTGGCCGGTGGGGTTGTCACCGAGGACATAGTCAATCTGCTGCTTGGAGAATTTCTCATATTCTGCGGTATTCTCGCCCTTGAGGACGGTGTCGCTTGCCACGGCTGTGATAAAGCCCGCAGTTTCGGCATATCTTGCGCAGCCCCAGTTGTGGATATAGACCAGACCGTTCTTGTCATTCTCGACACGGGGTGCCGTGTTCACGAGATAATCCACATGCTTCTTCACACGGGCAATATAGGTCGAGTCATTGGTGTTCTGCGCATAGAGCAGCATACCGCCCTGCATGGTATCGTCCCAGCACTGACACCAGGTGTATTTCAGCTCATCGGAGCCGAGTTCCTTGTCGAGATGCGGGATATAGGAGGTTGCCTTATCGAGGTAGTCCTTGCTGCCGGTTGCCTTATAGAGCCAGTTGGCGGCATAGAACAGCTCGTCATAGAAATGGCTCGAACGATAGAAGCCGGAGGCGTTGGAGTCGTTGTAGACAGCATCGCTCTTGGAGGCATCTGCAAGCTTGAAGATGTTCTCTGCCGATTTCAGATAACCGGCACGCTTGGTATCGTCCACTCTGCCGTCAAGGGCACAGTAGCCGGCTGCCAGTGCTGCTGCCATACCGCCGAAGACGCAGGAGCAGCCTTCGGATGCTTCAAGCGTTTCACGGCAGGCTTTATAGGAAGTGCCAGCATCGCCCATACCGTACTCATAGAGCTCGACCGGCCCCCACCAGGTGTGGTCATGGGTACCGTTGCCGACCTGGAACACGGCAGAATCGCCCTTGTCGCAGCGCACGAAATAGTCCATGACATATTCGAGGTTGTTGATGTAGTTCTGCATCTCGCCGGATTTTTCAAGGCCGTCCGGATACTGGTAAAGTCCCCAGGCGAGCATGGACGCAGAATACGACATCGGGAGATTGAACTTGACATGGTCGCCGGCATCATACCAGCCGCCGTCGATTTCGTCGATGGTGGTGGAGTCGGCACGCCACTCGACCCGGTTCCACTCCGGGAGATGGCCTGCCTGCTGGCATTCGTAGAAGAACAGCGACATCTGGAGCGCACTTGCGTAATCCGGATTGTCCGCAGCGGTAACATTCGCCGGAACAGCCGGAAGCGAAGCGGTCAGGATGCCGGCTGCAAGCGCAAGGCTTGTCAGTCTCTTTTTCATAAAAAAATACCCCTTCCGTAAAGAATTATCCATAATTTGCTGCTATTATCATAGCACATTTTCGGGGAAATGTCAAGAGCAAGCGAGAAAGGACGATGTTGCGCTAATTACTGCCCAAGAGCACAGTTGAGCTCGCTCCGGGCTCTCAAGGGGTGTATATCTGAAGAATGAAAAGAGACCCCCGGAGGGGTCTCTCAGCGTGTCGATAAAGTTCTTTTTCTGGTGCTGGTGCACCTGCGAGCGCCCCCAATGCCAACAACGTAAGCTTTTTGTCGGCTTGCGCCGACTCAGGAGGGGCTGCTCGCCCCTCCTAAACCACCCTCGGCAGGGCGGTGACCGCCCTGCACCCGCAGGTTTTATTCTGCTGCAATCGCATCTGTCAGCTTCTCGTAGAAGTTGAGCACGCCGGTGTTGCCGGTCAGGCTTCTGCGGCGGACGGTCATGTGCGTGTTGGTTCCGTTGATGAACGCAAGATAGATGTTTTCATCCTCTGTTCTGCAAAGCTTCAGCTCTGTGACCTCGCCTGCTGCATCTGTGAACCGGAACAGACAGTCGGAGCCGGTTTCCTGTACGGCAGTTTCTTCAGGCGCTTCCTCGGA
>JAFXOO010000096.1 GCA_017528675.1 Oscillospiraceae bacterium
GTACCTGGTGCAAAAACGCCGCAGCTTTCAGCAAGCTGCGGCGTTCATTTATTGAGCCTGTACTTTTTTCTTTTTCCTGTGATGCTTTTTCTTGCGCTTTTTGTAGACCGTCCGCAGCACAAAGAACGCAATGACCGACAGAATCAGCGCTGTGCCGCAGCCAATCAGTACAAAGAACCATGCACCCGGCAGAGAGGCAGGTCTGCGGAGATAGAGCACCCCTTCCTCCTCCAGGAGCGAGAATTCAGTGGCATCCATACTGAAAATCCCCTGCTGCGCCCAGTTGGAGCCAAGCATATGATCCCGTTCTGAACCGCCGGCAAAACTCAATCCGATTTTGGCCTTCGGGGATACACCCTCATCTGCAAGCCGTCCTTCTGTATAAATCCGGTCTGTCTCAGCATACAGAACCAGATTGCTCTGGCGCCCCAGTTCATTGGTATTCATTGACACAACCGGTGCACCGGAAAGCCGGATCGGCTGTGCAGACATCGCAAAGATTCCACCGCCGATGCACTCCATCGTGCTTGTTGCATCGGTTGTAACGTCCTCCGGGACTTCCTTTGCTACAAGGGAATTCTTCTGCACACTGGTGCCGTCCTTGAGCATCAGGACAGCATCTGCATTCGTGCAGATACCGCCGCCGGCAAGTGCCTGATTTCCCGTCACCTTGCACCCGGAGAGATCCGCCGTTCCTCCCTGGATATAGATGCCGCCGCCGGTTGCGCCGGTTGTATTCCCGGAGAACTCACCGGCGATCACACGCATCGTGCCATCCACAACAGCAATGCCGCCGCCACTGACACCCGCTTCATTCCCTGAAACAGTGCCGCCCGTCATATACAGATAGCTGTCTGCGCCGGCAAGGAAAATGCCGCCGCCGCTTGTCTCAGTGCGGTTGCCGGAGATGGTACCGCCCCAGAAATTGATTTTTCCGCCGTTTTCGACATGGATACCGCCGGCGCTTTCAATGCTGTAGCCGCCGGTGATCTGTCCCCTGTGGGTGCCGCTCGTATCTGTCAGGTTCAGCGTTGCGCCGTTCTCGACATAGATGACCTCACCGTGTTCCATTGCCAGATCGAGCTTACGGTCAATGATAAAGCCATTCAGGTCAATGGTGATCTCCGAACCGGAAGGAATGCACAGCGCACCTGCAAAGGCACCGTCCTTTCCTTCTGCGGCAAGTATCGAACCATCCTTGGCGCTCCAGTCTGCGTACAGCTTCACAGTTGCCGTATCCGCCTTGGCTGCTTCTTCCCACATGGCGGCTGCACCGCCGGAGGTCGGTGTGTCATAATAGAATGTTGTAGAACTGTTGACTGTCACAGATCCGATGGCACCGGGCGGTACCGCAATTGCTGCATCCGCATGCAGCGGAATGAGTGATGCCGCTACCAGAACAGCCGACATCATCTGTAAAAACTTCTGACGAAGCCTCATGGTGTACTCTCCAATCATTATAAAATGCATGATACTACTATTATACATGAAAATCCCTAAAAAAACAAGAAAGGAAAAGCCGATTTATTCACGCAGCGTCCTTGGGAAATTTGTTGATTATGACAAAAAAACACCCGTTTTTACACAGATTTGCAGATGTGTACAAAAGCCGCTCCGACCATGGCATCTGCATAAGGCGCCAGTCCTCCCCCTCTTGACATCCGGCCCAAGATCGGGTATACTTAGTATATCACCAAAAGGAGGCGCCTATGAATTCAATCAAATGGCTCAATAAGCTTGAACGCAAATTCGGCAGAATTGCCATCCCCAATCTGATGACAATTCTGATATTTGGTATGGCAATTGTCGCAGTGATCGATATTTTCACCAATCCGAACTACGAACAGAACCTCAGTTCCATCCTGATGTTTGATAAATCTGCGATCCTGCATGGACAGATATGGCGGGTGCTGACATTTGTTTTCATTCCACCCGGCTATTCCATTCTGACCATAGCCTTCACGCTGTATTTCTACTGGATTCTCGGCACGGCGCTGGAAAGTCAGTGGGGCAGCTTCCGGTTCAATGTCTACTATTTTGCCGGGATGATCGGCACAATCATCGGCGGTATGATTATCGGCTACGCAACGAACTACTACCTCAATCTGTCGTTGTTCCTCGCCTATGCGATGCTGTATCCCAACCATCAGGTTTATCTGTTCTTTATCCTGCCGATTAAAATCAAGTATCTTGCGATCATTGATGCGCTGTACCTTGCCTACAATTTTGTATTTGCCCTCTGGCCGGAGCGCATTTCCATACTCATTTCCATCCTGAATTTTCTGGTGTTCTTCATTCCGGAGCTCTGGTACCAGTTCAAAATGTTCTTACATCGCAGAAAGTCCGGCAAACGGAAGAACAGCATCTACTCCAACCAGGAGAAGCCAAGCTGGAAAAACCACTGGTGGGACGATCACGACAACGATCCGTTTCACTGAGAGATATTGTATGCGAAGCGAGGCTGACCGTTTATCCGGTCAGCCGTCAGCTTGTCGATAAAGTCTGTTTTCTGGTGCTGGCGCACCGGTGAGCGCCCCTACCCCAACCAATGCTAACAACTTAGCAGAACATAATCTGCGGGTGCAGGGCGGTCACCGCCCTGCTTCGCTTTAA
>JAFXOO010000097.1 GCA_017528675.1 Oscillospiraceae bacterium
ATCAACCGCATGGCATCCGCCGCATCCTTCTCACAGCTCAGCGACCGCATAGCGGAGCTTTCAGTCATACTGCCCTATTGGAACGACCTGTATGTCTGCATGCGGGATGACATGAATACACCGGCACCGGACTCCGGTTTGCCGGAGCTCCCGTCCCAGATGCATCTGTTCGTGTCGATTCACCAGCACGAGCCCCGTGACAAGGCCATCTCCTTCTCCACCTGTGACTTCCTCCCCGATACCGTATGCGGAGAAGGCGCCAAGCTGATGATCGCCGTACCTCTGCACAACACCGAAATAGTGTTCGGCTATATCGTCACAACCTATTCGGATTCCAAATACTATGTGTTTGATGATCTGTATTTCAGTTGGCGTGATTCGGTAGCCAATGCTTTATCCGTGCAGTACATCAAAACGCAGAACCGCCTGCTCACGCAGCGCCTTGAAACCTATTCCGAGCGTGACCGCATGACCGGCATGCTGAATCTGAAAGGACTCACCCGCAAGCTGGTCTCCGGCAGAAAATACGCCTGCATCACGCTTATCATCCAGTGGCTGTGTACAGCAGCGCAGACAGTCCGCATGACACCTGAACTGTTTGTAGCCAATGCCATCCAGATGAACTGCAAGGAATCCGAGCTCTGCTTCCGCTACAACAAGGATGTATTCGGCATTCTCCTCACGCCGCCCGACCGCATGGACATGGAGCGTGCCTGCGAGGAATGGGTGCTGCGGTTCAATACCTTTGCAGATTATCTGCGCCAGCGTGACAAGCAGCTTGAACGTCCCGTGATCCGCATTTATTATGACAGCTTCCAGGAACAGACCGAAACCATGCAGGAATCCCTTGAGCATCTGCTCGAAGGGCATCTGCAACAGAATCAGCCTGCACCGACTGTAAGCGGCGGAATGTCCGAGCAGCTTGAGGAGATGCGCCGCCAGATCATCCGTGAACCGTCAAAGGACTGGACACAGGCGAAATTTGCAGAAGCCATGCAGATCAGTGACAGTTATTTTCGCCGGCTGTATAAGCAGCATTTCGGCATTCCATTCCACACAGACCTGATACATCTGCGGATGAGCCACGCCATGAAGCTGCTGCGTGAGACAGATATGAACATCAAGCTCATTGCCGAGCAATGCGGCTACACCAACACCTATCATTTCATGACAGCATTCAAAAAGGAAACCGGTCTGACAGCAACAGAATACCGCAGTGCCAAGCGTCGCACAGAATAACCACGCCCTCCTGTATCCGATACAGGAGGGCTGCATTCTGTCAAAGAAAGAACTGTTGCAGGATTTGGGGCGCATCCTCGATATCCTTTGCCGACTTGATATCATACTCCTCAAGCAGCATCCCGATGATGTTCTTCTTGCCCTCACTCATTGGTTCTCTTTTTCGTCTTCCCATAATAAATCAGCCTCCTGTGTTGATATTTCTATTTTACCACAGTTGACTGATTTTTTACAGAGTTTTTTTCAGAGGGTCACACGCTCAGATAAATCGGAATTTGCAGGGGAGCCCCCGCTGGCAGGATTCTCCCAATGCGCCTTACGGCGCAAAGGTCGAATAGGGTCTGCGCTAAATCGGTATTTAATCATACAGTTTATCAATATAATCTTTTATGACTTTAGCACATTCATCCGGCTTCTGATCATAAATACAATGATCGCCCGGTAAACACACAATCTCGCAGTTTCCGAGCTTTTCAGCATAGACGGAAAGTGTTTTATCCCGAATTTTCTTGCAGAATTCCAGGTATCTGTCATACAGCGTATCGTCATCTGTATCTTGCGCCAGATGAAAGAATTTCAGATAAGTCCCTCTGTCCAGTCCGCCGTCTGCAATCAGTTCATTCTTTGTATTGTAACCGAATTCCGCAGAGATGTACAGCTTCGGCACATCATTCGGAACAAGTATATTCCATGTTTCGTTCATATTGCGGGACATCATGGCATCTTCCTCGATGACAGCAGAATTCTGAAAGGTCAGCAAGGCAAGTGCATACTCCGCACGCTGTTCGGCAGCAGTATAATACGCCTTTTCCGGCAGCATTGTTTTCACCAGAAGATTTCCAAGCCCGCCTGCACCCATTTTATCAAGCCGATACGCACGCAGATACGCAGGATCAGGTTCTGTACGCATCTGATCGGGGGCGTATTCTCTGATCTCCGATGTGTCCATAAATACAACAGCTTCGATCTCCTCCGGGTATTTGCTTACCCAATAGGAAGCATAGATACCTCCGATCGAATGCGGCAGCAGGATATACGGCGCCTCAACACCTGCACTTCTGAGCGCTGATCTGTAATCCGCAACAATGTTTTCGACTGTTCTTTCCTGTGATGTGTTATCGCTGAGCCCATAGCCCGCACGGTCAATGAATATGACCCGGTTTTCTTCTTCCAGAGCAGCGGTCATTCGTCTCCATGAAAGGCACGGGTCGGGATCACCGAAACCAGCGATTGAAACGATCCTGTGCTGCCCGTTTTCATTTCCGTAAGACAGTACATTTACCGAATGATCTCCTACTGAAACAAGGTGCGAATAGCCGTTTTCCGTCAGGAATTCTCTGTCTTTATTCATTCTGATGCGGCTGTTGATAAAAACGATCAGCCACAAAACAAGCAGACTTAAAACGATGATAAGAACGATTTTGAATGCTTTTTTGATCCTCACAGGCAATCACCTAAATTCTGATTTAGTGCAGAACCTATTCGACCTTTGCGCCGTAAGGCGCATTGGGAGAATCCTGCCAGCGGGGGCTCCCCCGCAAATTCCAATTTAGCGCAGAACCTATTCGACCTTTGCGCCGTAAGGCGCATTGGGAGAATCCTGCCAGCGGGGGCTCCCCCGCAAATTCCAATTTAGCGCAGAACCTATTCGACCTTTG
>JAFXOO010000098.1 GCA_017528675.1 Oscillospiraceae bacterium
CCGAAGAACCGGAGCCCGAAGCAGCGGAACCGGCAGAAGTTCTCCCGCAGCCGCCTGAGGAGCCGGAGCCCGAAGAAGCCGCCCCGGCAGAATCTCTCCCGCAGCCGCCTAAGGAGCCGGAGCCCGAAGAAGCTGCCCCGGCAGAATCTCTCCCGCAGCCGCCTGAGGAGCCGGAGCCCGAAGAAGCTGCCCCGGCAGAAGCCCTCCCGCAGCCGCCTGAGGAGCCGGAGCCCGAAGTAGTGGAACCGGCAGAAGTTCTCCCGCAGCCGTCTGAGGAGCCGGACGAAGAAGGTCTTGCGTAGTTCTGATTATGGCGGCAATTAACTTCAGCAACATGAAAAGGACGGCTTTGCGCCGTCCTTTTATTTTGTCAATAAAGATTGTATTTGCCGCCTTCAGACGGCAGGAAAAGCAATGCAAGACGAAAGAAGGGGGCGGGGCGCTCAGTGAGATCAGGCATTGCACATGGCTCTGTAATCCTCACAGCCTGTGGCATGGACGCCTGAGCGTTCAATCCATTCAAGCGCAGCACTGCGGAGCGGCTCCTGGGGGATGGTATTCCGTATCGCCCTGAGCTGAACCAGCGAAAAATAGGGCGACAGCTCAATGCAAAGCACAGGTGCGCCGGTTTTATCTCTGCCGATCACGATCAGGCTTTGTCCGAGCAGTGCGGCATCGCAGTAGCTTGCCACACAATTGTACATGCGCCCGCCGACCTCGTAAAGCTCGTCTGTATCCGCAGCCAGCCGGAAAGAAATACCGTTGATGTCATGTTGCAGATACTTCTTCTGACCGGTCGAGTACTGAATTGCTTCATTCGGCCGTTCGTTGATTCTCACATGCTCCAGCAGACGGTCATGGATTTCGGCAATTGTTCCGTGCAGCATGTGCAGACAGTCTTCTTCCGGTAGCTGCTCCAGCCCGCTGGCGTAATAATTCGCTGTATCCCGGAGCATGTAGCTGTCCTGTGACGCCATGACACTGCGCAGCGCTGCCATTTCGCCCTTTCTTGCAATCAGATCGTGCATGAAGCGGCTGATTGCAGGAGTGTTCAGAGGAAGGGTGGCATAACAGCGGAGCTGCCTGGTTTCAAGCATCTTCCGGAAGCAGTCCATACTTGTAAAGCCAAGTGCTGCAAAGACCTTTGCGTCCTGGATACAGGTGATGTCCTGCGTCAGTGCACGCCGGGTTGTCTTACAGTCGTGGATACCAAGGCCTGCAAGCAGCTTTTGCATCACGCTTTCACGGGTTTCATCCGGTGCAATATCCGTAAAATAGGATGCCACATCCGGAATTGCTTTCAGGCGGTCGATGGTTTCTGCGTCCGCCCAGCGGAAGCGGTTCCAGATGCAAAGCTGCTGTAATGTCCGGAGCTGCGGCACCTGACAGCCGATGACGTCTGCAAGGGCAGCGGCAGCTTCCTGCATCCTTGCAGGCTCCTGAAATGTCTCCTCAAGGATCTGCCAGGGGGCGTTAAAGGTAATGCTTTTCTGACCGGTGGGCGTCATTTCAATGGATTCGCCGGAAGCGGTATGAAAACAGATCTGGTAGGTCTGCGTCTGGATTTGCAGTGCATCGACCGAGAGTGTCGGAATAACAGCCCCGATATGCACCAGGACATCCGTATCCCTGCGTTCGGTGCGGAAGGACTGGAAAATGGCGCTGCCGCTGTCAACCGGCCGAAGGTTTTCCGGGCAGATGTGCCATGCTTTCCCGCAGGCCGGGCATCTGGAGATATACTCGAACGGAACATCGTGGAGCAATGCGATCTCTTTCCAGGCGTCCCCATAATACGGGGACAGCGCTTCTTCGATGCTGTCGGGCAGATTGGTGATCTCGCTCTGGTGAAACACCCGATGGCAGAACGGACAGGCAAGCACAGTGATCTCCTCGTAGGAAATATCATCCTCATTGTCGAGCAGTTCGAGTTCCGGATTTTCCGGGTCAAGGGGATAGTACACCGGTTCCTTTTCGTCGCTCGCTGCATGGTACCAGGCAAAGCGTGCTGCCGGCACAGCATCCGTCAGAGTGGCGGTCAGATAAATCTCCTGTTCCATAATAGCTCCTTTCCTTTGGCAGAACACCCCGTGCGTGGCAAGGCCACGCATCAGCCTTGCAGGTACTCCTCTAATGTGAGCTGCCTTGCATGGATTTCTGCTGCGGCTTCCTTGCCGACGTAGCGATAGTGCCAGGGTTCGTAGTCTATACCGGTAATGCTTTTCTTATCCTGCGGATAGCGCAGGATAAAGCCGTATTCATGTGCATTCTCCGCCAGCCAGTTATACAGCCCCCAGGCGTCGTCGCTGGTGGAATTGATGTCCACGGCAAGGCCGAGCTCATGTTCGCTCGTGCCGGGGATGGCAACGAATTCCTCAGCCTTCTGACGGGCTTCCTCCCCGGAATAGCCCTCTGCTTCATAGCCGGCGATACGTTCTGCCATAATGGCCTCCTGATCAGAGCGGGTACGGAATCCCTCACGCACCATCGGCTGTAGTCCGTTGGCTCTTGCATCGTCAAACATCGCCTGCAAATCGGGATAAATCCGCTCATCCACGGATATGCCGTTGGACAGTGTCAACAGGGAAATATCGTAGTCCTCCGGCAGCGCATTCCAGCGGTTGACAAGTGTCAGCTTCCAGCTCTCATCCGGCTCAGTCGGCGGCTCGGTGGGGGCTTCGGTCGGCGGCTCGGTGGACGGTTCAGTCGGCGGTTCGGTGACATCTCCGGCAGATGATGCCGCTTCCGTGGCGGAGAGCTCCGCAAGCGGAGCGGAGCTGCTGTCCGGCAGTGTGTCCGCCTGATGCAGCTTGCTGCACCGGAATGCCGCAAAGCCAAGAATCGCCGTCAGCAGGAGCAGGGCAGCAGTCCGGCGGATCATGCCGATTGTCTTCCTATTTTTTCGTTGTTCCTTCATGAGAGTCCTTTCTGGTGCTGCCCTGAAGCGGTCATTCCCGCCGCAGATTCAGGGACGGTTGCGTAGTACAATGATCCGGCGAATGGATATAATTCAGGCAACACCGCACAGAGCTGGTGGTGCAGATGCGCAGTCAGATTTTTCGTCAGATTGTATAGAAATGACGCCGCTGGGCTGGCGCCCAGCAAGGAATTTCTGTGCAAGATGACGGAAAAGATGCAAGCAGATGTGCCGC
>JAFXOO010000009.1 GCA_017528675.1 Oscillospiraceae bacterium
CGGAAGCTGGCGCATCGGCATCATGGCGCTGGACAAGGCGACATTCGGCAGGGTGGACAGCGCCGTGCCGGAGGAGCTGACGCTGCAATTTGCCCGGAAAATCGGGCTGAACATCGAGAAGGCAGAGGAGTTCGGAGAGGCGCTGATCGAGAGCTACGAGATGGAGACCGTCCGGACAGAGGGCTACATCTACGCCAGCGAGAACGAGAAGGAAAAGACCAAGACCCGGACGCTGAAGCTGCTGTACGATGTGATGGCCGGGAAGATCAAAAAAGACGGCGCCAGCAAGCTGACGGGCAATGCGCTGTACGATGCGATCTGCACGGTAGCGGAGAAGGAGCGCATCGAGGTGCAGCCGCTCAAGACCATCCAGGATGCCTGCGGAAAGCGGTTCACATTGCAGGATGTGGCGAGAATCAGCCATTTCACGATACGGGAAATCACGCTGGAGCATGACTGGTACAAGAAGGACAACGGCACGATACTGGCGTTCTATGACGATGAAAAGGGCGCAATTGCGTGCATGCCGAAGGGAGCAGGACGCTATGCGGCGTTCGACCCCAGGACGGAGAAAACGGAGCGTGTGACGGATGAGTATGCATCGCATGTCCAGCCGAAGGCGTTCATGTTCTACCGGCCGTTCCCGGACAAGGAAATCAAGAAGAAGGATCTGCTGATTTTCGGCGCCCAGAAGGTGTACAAATCGGACATTGTGCGGCTGATTGTGCTGTCGCTGATCGGAACGCTGATCGGCCTGCTGCTGCCGCTGATGAACGAGCAGATTTACGACAAGTTCATCCCGATGGGCAATCTGTCGGGGCTGTGGCAGCTCGGAGCGGTGATTTTTGCCTGCGGCATCGGTAATATCGGGTTCTCGATTGTCAAGAACCTGGCGGCATTCCGATCCATGAACTCGATGGAATACGCCTGCCAGTCGGCGGCGCTGGACAGATTGTTCAGCATGCCGGAGAGCTTCTTCCGGAACTACGATTCCGCAGAGCTCGGCCAGAAGGTCATGGGCGTGTCGGGCATTTACCAGATACTGGCGGACTGCATTGTATCGTCGGTGATGACGGCGGCGTTCTCGTTCCTGTACCTGTACCGGATGTTCAAATATTCGGCACGGCTTTCGGGCTGGGCGCTGTTCCTGCTGGTGTTCGTGGCGGCATTCATTCTGTACATGGGCTTCAAGCAGATCAAGTTTGAGCGTGACACGATTGAAATCGGGTACCGCACAAGCTCCAAGATTTTCCAGTTCCTTTCGGCAGTGAGCAAGCTGAGAATCAGTGCAGCGGAGGACAGAGCGATCTATCACTATCTGGAGGATTTCACGGAACTGCGCAAGATCAACATCCGGAAGCAGCGGATGAACGTAGTGGCGGCGACCATATCGGATGCGGTTTCGGTGCTGTTCTCGGTGATATTCTACATGGTCATGGTGCGGAAAAGCATCGACATGAGCCTCGGTCAGTTCACGGGCTTCACAGCGGCATTCGGCGCATTTTCGGGCGCAGTGCTGACGCTGGTGCAGAACTTCCTGAGCGTGAACATGGTGGGCCCGATGTACCAGGATGTACGGCCGATTCTGGAGACACTGCCGGAGAGCAGCGGCGACAACATTCTGCCGGGAGATATCCAGGGCGAGATCAATGTTGACAACCTGACCTTCAGCTACACAGCATCGGAGGAGCCGGTACTGCGTGGGCTGAGCCTGCATGTGAAGAAGGGCGAGTACATCGGAATCGTCGGATCATCGGGCTGCGGCAAGAGTACGCTGCTCAAGCTGCTGCTGGGCTTTGAAAAGCCGCAGCTTGGCAAGATTTATTACGACAGCATCGACATTGACGAGATGGATAAGCGTGAGCTCCGCAAGAAGTTCGGCGTGGTGCTGCAAGAGGGCGGACTGATCGCCGGCAGCATTTACGAGAACATCACGATCACGGCGCCGGGCTGCCGGATGAGCCGTGTGGAGGAGGTAGTGCGGGATGTCGGGTTGCAGGATGACATCAAGAATATGCCAATGGGCCTGCACACGATGATTGCAGAGGGAGCCGGAACGATCTCCGGCGGCCAGGCACAGCGCATCCTGATTGCCCGTGCCATCGTGAACAAGCCGAGGGTCATCTTCCTCGACGAGGCAACCAGCGCCCTCGACAATGTGACGCAGAAAATGGTTGTGGATACGCTCGAATCGCTCGATGCGACCAAGATCGTCATTGCGCACCGTCTCTCGACCGTCAAGAACTGCGACCGCATCATCGTCCTCAACAAGGGCACCATCGTGGAGCAGGGCTCCTATGACCAGCTCATGGAGATGAAGGGCATGTTCTATGATCTGGCGAAGCGGCAGATTGAATAATAACTGAACTATAAAGCCTTCCGTCTTTCCGGCGGAGGGCTTTATTATCACCCTGACATCCATCACTCTAAAATCACCCGCTTCTGCCGAAACGGGTGATTGACTTATCATGCGAAAACTGGTATAATGATAACGGTAAGAACGCTGATTCCCAATTGCACATGATTTTCCTGGAGGATTCAACATGAATGAGAGATTGAACAATGCGGCAAAACTGCTGCAACAGAAGGATTTTGTAAAACGGGCAGCCAATGCGGAGAGCGTCAGTGCGATTCTGGAACTGTTCCGTGAAAACGGCGCAGAGCTGACCCCGGAGGAGCTTGCTGCGCTGCTGCAAAACAATGCCGGCGAGGAAATCACAATGCACAATACCGAGCTTTCGGAACAGGAGCTTGCACAGGTGGCAGGCGGCGGTAATATGCCGACGCTTGACGACTTCAAGCAGGCGCTCCTGTCGTTATTCGGGGCTTAAGGCAACCAATGCTAACAACTTAGCGAAAGCAAAACCTGCGGGTGCAGGGCGGTCACCGCCCTGCCGAGGGTGGTTTAGGAGGGGCGAGCAGCCCCTCCTGAGTCGGCGCAAGCCGACAAAAAAGCTTAAGTTGTTGGCATTGTTAAGGCAACACCGCACAAAGCCCGCCTGTCGGCTTGTCACGCAATCTGCCGATGCGTATTCCGGATGCCGGCGTAC
>JAFXOO010000010.1 GCA_017528675.1 Oscillospiraceae bacterium
GCCGACAGAGCATCCAACCCAACCCCAGGCCGTCGTGGCGGAGGCGCACCGGTCATGCCACCGCCGCCTATGCAGCCGCCGCAGGGCTATTACGAACCGGCACCGGGCTACCAGCAGCCACCGCCGCAGGGCTATTATGAACCGGCACCGGGCTACCAGCAGCCGGCGGCACCGCCGCAGGGCTATTATGAACCGGCACCAGGCTACCAGCAGCCAGCGGCACCGCAGCCGCAGGGCTATTACGAACCGGCACCGGGCTACCAGCAGCCTGCTGAACCCATACCCGGCAACACCGGCAGAGGGTCGAATCCTACGCCCAGCAGGAGAGGGGATTACGCACCGCCTCCCGTCAGCTTCGGCGCTGCTCCCGCTGCGCCGCCTGCGCAGGAGCCTGTTCCAAGTCCGGCATACCCGGCACAGAATACCCCCTCCCTGAGCTTCGGCAGTGTGGAGGATCCCTACGGGACAGGCAGCAGGATGGATATGTCGGGCACAATCACTCCGATGGGACGGCAGGCCTTTGAGATGAAGCTCCCGTCGCCGGATGAGGATGCGGAGAAGGACACCAGGACGTCCTCGCATCATTAAGTAAGGAAGGTACTATGAGCGTTATTTGTTCAGGATATTCCCGGCAGTGCGCCAACCAGATTCATGTGAATCAGGACAAATTCGGCGCACTTCGGGTATTGGATGCAGAACAGAATGAAGTGACGCTGGCACTGGTTGCAGATGGCGTATCCCTGGGCTATCAGGGGAAGTACGCCAGCTATAACACGGTGCTCTGGCTCCTTGAATGGGGAAAGCAGTATTTCCCGGAGCATCGCTTTGATCTGCAAAGCATCGCCAAAGAGATACAGGATCAGATGGTGCAGTATAATCACTTTCTGAATGATTATTCTGATATGCATTCTGATACGGATACATGCTGCACTGTCTGCGGCATGGTGACAAACGGCGAGCAGATTCTGGTTTTCAATGCCGGAGACAGCCGCCTGTACGAAATGGAGGCAGGCGGTCAGTTCCGCTGTATGACACAGGATGACAAGGCGGAGGACGGCTACAGCATTGCCATGCATATCGGCGGGAAGAACGATGAGGAGATCCGCATTTCCTTCTCAGCGGATGACTACCATGCGGAAAGCCGGTATGTGCTCTGCTCGGACGGATTTTACAAGCGATGCAATTTTCAGGAGCTTGCCGGCAGGATCTATGCCTGCAACAGCCGGCAGGAAATCGTCAATACATTGAATGCTGTTGTGGAGGAGCTCGTGAATGCGGGTGAGAATGACGACATCACCGCACTGATTTTAGCGAGAAGTGGTTGACATGGATAAAAAAAGTAATATCAATGGTGTCATTTATGATACGATTGAGGAATACACGATCAACAAGTTCATAGCCGTTGGCGGCGAGAGTATTGTGTTTAAGGGCGAGAAAAAGAGCGTCGGACGTACCTATGCCTTGAAGTTCCGGGACATGGACAGATGGAGCGAATTCTTTAACTACGAGTTGAAAACGCTCAGCCGGCTGGAGCAGTGCAGCACCAGTAAGCTTGCCGGTGTCATCCCCATTATTCCGGGACAGCTCCTACAGGATCTGTATCGGATGATCCCGGAGCACAAGAAGCAGCAGTGCATCAATCTGACGTCCCCTTATGCACATTACTTTTGTATTGTTGAGGACTACATCCCCGGATGTGACCTGAATGAGTACTGCAACGGAGATGAATCCAAGGGCATCCAGGGGCACACGCCCATGATGAACGCCCCCTATGAGGAGGTCGTGAATTTCCAGCGGAAGCTGTTGCAGTGGACGTTGCAGTTCTGTGAGATCATGTCTCATGTGACAGAGGAGCATCGTTTCCTGCATCTGGACATCAAGCCGGAAAATATCATGATCACGACGGAAACAGAGTCGATCACGGTAATCGACTTCGGTAAGTCAATGGAGATCAAGAACCGTAATACCGGAGTAAGCCTGAACCAGGAGTTCGGTGACAATATCGGCGTTTACGGTACAAACGGATTTGCAGCGCCGGAATGCTGTGATTCAGTGGAGATGCGCAATCAGCTTGTGCTGGAATCGACCGGCACGGTTGATATCCGCAGTGATATCTTCTCTTTCGGCGCAACATTGTGGGACTGCATCAATCCGCAGCCGAACCTGCACATCAAACCGACCCAGGACGGCTATTTCCGGCGGGATCTGTTCAACACGCCAAAGGGCTATATCCCGGAGCTTGAGGAGCTGATCATCAAGTGTACCGAAAAGGATCCCGACAAGCGCTTCCAGACCTACGATGAACTGAAAAAAGCGGCACTCCACGCCGAGGCAAAGCTCCTTGAGCGGGATAAACCCCGGAAAACGCTGCTTGCTTTCAGCATTATTGCCGGTCTGCTGGCTGTGCTGCTGCTCTTTTCGATGATAATCAATGTGCGCAGACACAGCCTGACCTTTGAGATTGCAAGGAACAATTTCAATATCATGGAGCAGGACTACACCGAGCACAGTCTGACGGATTACAAGGATGCGGCAATTGCCCTTGTCCAGGCCAATCCTGAGGATTCCGGCTCCTATCAGGCGGTGCTCCGGGTCGCCTACAAGGACGGCACCAGCGTCACCAAGAACGAGCTGGAGGAGGTACTGTTCAAGTGCCTCGAATATACCGAGGATCCCGCCATCAAGCAGATGTATGTCGATACTGTCATGCAGCATGTCAAGAGAAAAGACGATACGGTAGATGCAAAAACACTCGCAGAATCAATTTCCATCCGGTCTTCTCTTTCGGATATTGACTGTGACGGTATGCGGCTTGCCAAGGCAATCAATGATTACCGGAAGGATCCGGTCGGCTCCTATTCGACGCTCAAGTCGTTTAAAAACCGGACGCAGTACAAGGATGCTGTGGAGTACCTTGACAGGATGCTGATGGGCGATTCCAACCTCAGAAAGCAGATTGCGGATGCCACAGGCGTTGCTCCTGAAGATCTGGATAACAATCGGTCATAAGGAAGGAGGCAGCTTCATTGGATAATTTTATACTGAACAATGATACCTGGCTTCGATACCTTCCGATCGTCATGTATGGCCTTGGAATTGTGCTTGCAGCGCTGATGGTCGCCATTGGCTTCCTGATCTACCGGAGGTACAAGAACCAGAATCCGAAATCCCACAAACACCGTTCGGCATTTGCAATGGCCTATGCCGATACCTTTGCACCGCATGCTTCAAGCTCTGTGCCGCTGAAACGGAATGATCCGCCGCCGTACCAGCAGGATGCCCGGTATACACGGGTACAGCAGCCGGCAACACCGATTCCGGACAGGCCGCAGTTTGAGAATGAGCGGGGCGTGATCGAGATGTATTTTGAGTATGAGGATGAGTACAAGATATGAAACGAAAGATTCTGATGGTCAATAACATGTCAGTCATAAGTTTCTTCTGGTCCTCCGCCGGTCTGCTCGGAATACCATTTCTGAAGCTGGAGGTCGATGAGGCACTTCCGCCGGGTGCATTTGTAATTGCAGCACTGTTCTGGAGCGGGCTCCTGCTGGGAATCCTTTTTCAGATCATCGTTGCGGTGATGCAGAAAAAAAGCGGACAGCCTCCCAAAAAAACCCATCGGGAACGACGAATGCTGATCCCCATAGCGATTTTGCTGATCGCATTCGTCCTGATACTATGCTTTTGGAAAAGCAGCTTGTTGTGTACCGTTATCACGCTTGCACTTCTGCTTTTTTCAATTGAGATATATTTTTATTTGAAACGGAGGTATAGTGTATGAAAAAAAGAGTGTTAAGTGTCATTCTTGCTTTCGGCATTATATTCAGCAACAGTTCGGCGCCCTTTGCAACGATTGCAGAGGACGGAACGGTGGCGGATGACGCATCCGGGGATACCGTACAGGACGAACAGAATCCTGACGACAGCGGCACCCCGCAGGAAGAACCGCCTTCTGAGGGTGATGACGAAGAACCGCAGCAGCCGGAGACTATTCAGCTCAAGGTCAAGGCAAGCCCCCAGACAGTTTACAAAGGTCAGCAGGAGCGCTACTGGAAGGATGGCAAGGTTTCCAAGGACTATCTGACATTTGAAGGCGAACAGCCCGATGATGCCCTCAGGGATGAGATTGCCGACAGCATCAGCGTCAGCATTACCGGTGATGTCTGCACATTCACGCCCGGCCCGGAGACATTTGACTACAATGGCAGAACGTATGCGGTGACCTATGAGCTGCCGGAAGTGACACTGGCCACCTATCAGGTTGACGCTAATCTATATACGGTGGATCAGGATGAGGTCAGGGTGAATGACCAGAACAACTTCTGCATCAGCAGCGACCAGAATTCCTTCGACCCCAATACCAAAAAGATCGACAAAAACGCACTGACGGACAAGATCTTCTATCTCCGGAACATCAACGAGAATGCACCGGAGTATCTGGCAGTCTCCGGCCCCCTGACGGCTTGCCGTGTTGAGTACTTCTGCAAGGATGACCTTATCACCATCACGGATAACGATGTTAACCTTCAGGCAAGCAATGCGATCAAACATGGTATTTCACTCCAGACAAGTGCCATTCTCGGCGAACGGTTTGACAATGTCGTACTTCGTCTGTATTATGGGGATGCCAATGCCGATGGAACGCAGGATTCTATCGACTTCCTTGGCAAGATTGACGAGCAGCATAGCAGCAACGACAGAGTGAACTATGTTTTTGAAACGCAGGTGGATGTCAAGGATGGAGAAGCAGTTTACCTGAAGAATCTGCGTGCAGAACTGCTCGTCAATGATAATCCCGTAGCATCGAAGAACAATCTGCGCTTCAAGGACAACCAGAACCACCAAGTGGATTCATTTACCCTGGATAAGATTCTGCCGGTGATTGAAAAAATCTATGTGAATCCGGATGAAAGCAAAGTGTATATTGTGGCATACGATGAAGGAAGCGGACTGCGTGAGGATGGTCACTACGGCTTTGTTCATTGGCTCGCCGAAAAGGATCCTTCCGGTGGACCCGGTAATACACTGGGGCATAGTAAAACAGGTGATCCCAATGAATACTGCATCAATTTTGACGACTATGGAATAAAAATAAACGGTGATTTTGATGTAACCGTAGAGTTTACAGATAAAGCGGGCAACAGTATTTCAAAAAATTCCAGAGAAGATTTTGATGTTATAGTAAACGTTGACACTGAGTTGCCGGAATTCCAGGATGTCGAGATTCATTTCGGAACGAAGGATGCCGATGGCAAGATTTCGTGGAATGAAACTGCTGCAAAGTCCATTGCTGCCTATCAGTACGGTATTTTCTCGAACCGGCCCATGCGGATTGATGTCAAAGTCACGGACAACCAGCAGGTAAAGTATGTCAGATTCGCAAGTGACGGACACGGCGATATGAATTTTACCAAAAAGACGGTTACCGAAATAGAAGAAGGCGTAGATGCAGAAGGCAATCCTACGTCGAAGGAAGTAACCAAAACACTTGATGACTGGTATTCGTGTGTGATTGATAACGGCTATTACGCCAACGCAAGACTGAAGGCAAAGGACGGTAAGAAAGATAACCAGGAAGCTGAGATCAGGCTTTCCGAACTGTTGAAATCCTACTATCCTACCTCTGTTGACAACGCCAAGTGTCAGTCCAACCTCTACATTGAGACCGAATGCGCTTCGACCAGAATCGATCTGCCGAAGAATCCCAGGACAAATGCCGGCGAAGTATGGTTCGGTATCGACCAGCGGGAGGACGGCAAGTTCAAGATTACCGTAAACGATGACATGAGCGGTATTGCCTCGGTTGAAATCAGGGACAACGGAACGCTCATGACAAAGTTCAGCGAGAATTTTACTTCAAAAGAGGCTGTTACCAATCAGCACGAGATCGAGATTCCGCTGACGGAATTCTCGGATTATGGAAAGCATGTCCTGACTGTTACAGTAAAGGACAACGCAGGCACTCTCAACACCTACACCGAAGAAGGCGAGGTGCACTATTCCAGGCAGAGGATCGGTGAAAGTGACGCTACCAGCGGCTATACATTCTACACTGACTTTGAAGCCCCGACAGGCTCGCTGAGCTTTGATGAAAAAAGCAAAGCTGCCAGAGTGCTGCTCGATGATAACAGCTGGTTCAACGGCAGCAGCGTATCCGGTGACGCAGATCTGGTAGGCTTTGTGGCAGCCGTTGCTGAAGATGAGCTGCATCCGTATCAGATCGAGTATGAGATCGAAAACAGTGCGCACCAGAAATGGAGCGGCACCAAAACACTGATCGGAACCGACGGTGAAGTGGTACCTGCCACATTTGATGAAACAGGTGCATCTGTTTCGAAGGACGGAGAGCATTGGATGAAGGTTTCCGTGACCTTCGTTGACCGTGCCGGCAACAAGGGCGAGCCGGTCACGCTGGAATACTACAAGGACACGGAATCCCCCAGAATCAATGAAGTGAAGGTCAGCAAGACCGAAGCCGCAGCAGACAAGATCATCCGCATCCTGACATTTGGCATCTATTCCAATTATGAGATTCTGTATACTGTGGATGCCAGCGATGCGGCAAATGACAGCGGCCTGGATAAACATGCTGCACAGATCACATTCGGCACTACGAATTACTCCATGGATTACAAGGAGGAGAACGGCAAGCAGCTCTACACAAGAGTCCTGTCGGCCAAGGATGAAAATGTTCTTTCCGGTGAAGTGGATGTCACTGTAACAGACCGCTACGGTCTGGGCAAGACAGAAAAAATCCACTATACCAAGGATTTCGAGATCATCCAGGGTTCGGATTCCACAAAGGGTAACCCCAATACCAAGAGCAAGCTGTACATGATCGAGACCAACCCGCCCAGTGTTACCTTTGAGCCGCTCGTCAGCGACGGCCAGGAGCGTACAGACGGTCAGGTATGGTTCAAGGACGACCACGACATTCTCTTTACAGCTACCGATGCGGATTCCGGTATCAGTTCTGTAAAGGTATATGTCAACGGCAGTGAGCCGTATGTTGAGGACAGCGACAAAAAGGCGTTCCTCACCGAGGAATTTACCAACGGCATCGAGAAGGTTGACGACGTCTATAAGGAAGAAGCCTACCGCCTGAGCACGGACGGCCTGATTGCAAGCCTGGAAGGCAAGCTTCCGGAGGACGGCCACTATGTCATCAAGGTGGAGGTAGCCGACTATGCCGGCAATACCGCTGAAGGCCAGGTGGACTACTACATTGACAAGCAGGCTCCGAATGTCGAGAATATCTCCTTCTCCCTCGCTTCCGCAGACGGCTACAACAACACAGACGAACCGGAAGGCGAGCAGTTCATCGAGTATCTGGAGTATGGCTACTATTTCAAGGAAGCATTCAAGGCAACCGTACATGTAACCGACCCCGCTCCGTCCTCCGGTCTGTATGAGGTGAAGTACACCTTCATCCCGTATCAGAACGGCGAGATGGGAGAAGCCTATGACGGCTTTGCCCGCATTAACGAAAACGGTGATGCTACATTTGATGTGGCAAAGGACTACAAGGGTCAGATCATGGTTCAGGCCTTCGACTATGTCGGCAATGAATCCGAGGAAAGAACCCCGCACGCATTCGTAGTGGATTCCATGGATGTCCATGAGTCCGAGACACATATCGAAATCTCCGGTATGGACGGCACCGGCTTCAAGGATCAGTCGCAGCATCCGCTCTATGACAAGGATGTCAACCTGACCGTCAAGATCATTTACAAGCAGTCCGGTATCCGTGAAATCAAGTATTCCATGAAGTCCGAACTGGAGAACCAGGACGAGAAGGTTATCACCATTCCCAATACGGGCATTTCCAACGACCAGGATCTCGGTGACGGCTGGAGAGTAACAGCAATGGATGCCAACCTGGTAACAGAGGTCACGAGAGACTATCACTTCGGCTCCGACAATAACGACATGCAGCTCCTGTTCTCCATGACAGACAGAGCAAACAACACCTCCTCCAAGGAATCCGATGTATTCTCGATTGACAAGACTGCACCGGTCATTGATGTAGTATTCGCTCCCACCCCCGGAAGCGGTACCTACTACCGTGAAGCACGCACCGCCAAGGTCACCGTTACAGAGCGGAATTTTGACGCTTCCCGGATCAAGGCAATCATCGGTGCCGAGGGCGGCACAGCACCTGCCCTGAGCTTCAAGGATAATTCCAACACCGAGCACGTTGCGGAGCTGACCTTCCTTGAGGGCGACTACACCTTCAGTATGGAGGGCTCTGATCTGTGCGATCATGCTGCGTCTGTGAAGTATTCCGGCGGCAATGAGCAGAAGTTTACAGTCGATCTGACAGACCCGATCGAGACCGACAACTTTGACCAGTTCAAGAACGACCGTGACAACAGCTTCAACCTCAGCAAGGAGATGACCTTCACAGTCACGGAGCACAACTTTGTTCCCGAGGCAGTCAATATTCGCATTTACCGTGTTCCCGCAGGACAGGAATTCACCGCTTCCGGCAGAACAGACTGCACGCAGGAATACCTTTCCAAGAGCAAGTGGACCGGCACCGGGGATGTGCATACCATCAGCTTCACATTTGCCGATGACTATGTATATCAGGTTTCCATCAGTGCTGCTGATGCATCGGGCAGAACCCTTGCCGAAAAGACTTCTCCGGTCTTTGAGATTGACAAAACAGCACCTGTGCTGAAAACACCGGAGGATCTGCAAAAGATCGCTTATACCGCCAAGGACAAGGACGCCTCTGCAAAGCCGATTCAGTTTGAGGACAAGAATCTGGCGGGCGTGAAGTACACAGTTGTTTCCTACCGCATGAAGCGCAATGAGGATAAGGTAGGCTATGACATGGACATCAACTCCAAGCAGCATGACGTCAAGACGGATTCTGTAGTGCTGGATAAGGACTATTTTGCACAGGACGGCATCTATGAAGTGATGTGTACCGCATATGATGTAGCCGGCAATGCCAGCAAGAAGTCCACGCACACCTTTATCATCCAGAGAGATACCGATTTCCTCGTATACATTCCGGAGAGTGATAAGGAAGCACATACCGGTCTGTATGAATTCAACGAGCGGGGTGTCCGTTCTGCGGAATTCAAGGACATCAATATTGTAGCGTACCTTGCCAAGGACAAGAACTTTGAGGTACAGGTTGACGGTACAGCCGTAGCAGAGCCTGACATTGAAACCGAGGTACAGGACGAGCTGATCAATCAGGTGAATGTATACGATGTAACGCTGAAAAACAGCTTCATCTCCAACAAATACAGCTCCGAGGAGATTGACACCGACCTCATGCTCAACGCTGTAGCAACAGGCGAAGGCAAGGAGCAGGTTATCACACTCGGTCACATCTACATCGACAACGTCAAGCCGGCAGGCGAGTACGAGGCATCCTTGCAGAATCTTGGCTTCTTTGACGGATTCTACGGTATGGACAGCCGTACAGCAACGCTTGAGGGCGTATCCCCGGATATTGATGTAGAAAAGTGCGAGATTCTGCTGAATAACGCAACTCTCAGAAGCGATGACGGCGGCTTCACCTATGACGAAAATGCGCATACCATTACGTTCCGTCTCAACCGGGGCTATAATGATATCAGACCGACGCTTGTGGATATGGCAGGTAATGTCAACACACTCGATGTTGTAAAGAACGTCTATGTCGGCGGCGTATTTGCAAGATGGTGGTACCTGTTTATTCTGGGCGGACTGGTGGTAGCAGCCATTCCGACAGTAATCATCATTATGGCGATTCGCAGAAAGAAGTATTCGATGTAAAACCAAGCAAGAGCCTCCGTTTCCGGAAAGGAAACGGAGGCTCTTATGCAATATAGGGAACCAATGCCAACAACTTAGCGAAAGCAAAACCTGCGGGTGCAGGGCGGTCACCGCCCTGCTTCGCTTTAAGCGACCAGCGGCGCTCGCAGGCTCGCTGGCTGTCTGCTTATGCCGAGGGTGGTTTAGGAGGGGCGATAAGCAGGCAGCCCAAATCTTTGATTTGGTGCTGATCGCTTATGCAAAGC
>JAFXOO010000099.1 GCA_017528675.1 Oscillospiraceae bacterium
AACGTAGGCGGCGGCGTGAGCCTTGGGGAACATATACTTGATCTTCAGACAGCTCTCGATGTACCACTCAGGAACGTTGTGGTCGCGGAGCATCTGGATGATCTCAGGGGTGAACTGCTTGGGCGCCTTTCCCTTACGGGTCCACTCCATGATCTGGAACGCCATTTTTGGCTCAACGCCCTTATAGAGCAGGGTTGTCATGATGCTGTCACGGGTACCGATTACCTGAGAAATTGTGCAGGTGCCATCGGCAATCAGATCTTTTGCATTGCCCAGCCATACGTCCGTACCGTGCGACAGGCCGGAGATCTGAAGAAAGTCCGAAAATTTGGTCGGCTTGGCATCGAGAAGCATCTGGATGGTAAAGCCTGTGCCCATTTCCGGGATGCCAAGACTTCCGGTCTTGCAGAAGATGTCCTCCTCCGTCACCCCAAGCACCGAACAGTCTGTACACATCTGAATCACCTTCTGGTCATAACCCGGAACATCCTTGATGAGCTTTCCCGTCATATCCTCAAGATGCTTGTAAAGCGTCGGCACAACGTGTCCAAGCTCGTCAAGCTTCAGAATTGTGTCGTGAATGGAGTGGAAGTCGAAGTGCGTGGTGATGACATCAGAATCCGCAGCATCCGCCGGATGCTGAACAGGCGTGAAATCATAGACCTCATAATCCGAAGGTACAACCACCATGCCGCCGGGATGCTGACCGGTCGTCCGCTTGATGCCGGTACAGCCGATGGAAAGGCGGTTTTCTTCGGTCGCATTGAGTACAATCCCCTGCTCCTCAAGGTATTTTTTGACGAAACCATAAGCGGTCTTATCCGCAATCGTGCCGATGGTACCGGCCTTGAACACGTTGTCACGTCCGAACAGTTCTTCTGTGTAACGGTGGGCACTTGACTGATACTCACCTGAGAAATTCAGGTCGATATCCGGCGCCTTATCTCCGTCAAAGCCAAGGAATGTCTCGAACGGGATATCGTGGCCGTCCTTCAGCATTTCTGTACCGCACTCCGGACACGCCTTATCCGGCATGTCAAACCCGGAGCCGTATTCACCGGTCGTGTTGAATTCGCTGTGCTTGCATTTCGGGCAGACATAGTGCGGCACCAGCGGATTGACCTCCGAGATACCCGCCATACTTGCCACAAACGACGAACCGACAGATCCACGGGAGCCGACATGATAGCCGTGCTCCTCGGAGTTATAGACAAGTTTCTGGGCAATCATGTACAGCACAGAAAAGCCGTGCTTGATGATCGAAGAAAGCTCTCTGTCAAGGCGTTTGTCCACAATCTCAGGAAGCGGATCGCCGTAAATCTCCTTGGCTCGCTCATGTGTGATGCGTACAAGATCTTCCTCGGCTCCGGGGATGTTCGGCGTGAAAGTCCCCTTCGGAATCGGGAACACATGCTCACAGGCATTGGCAATCCGGCAGGGATTCGTCACAACGATTTCCTCTGCCTTTTCGGCACCGAGGTAGGAGAATTCTTCCAGCATCTCATCCGTAGTCCGCAGGTAGAGCGGCGGCTGGTTGTCCGCATCGCTGAATCCCTGCCCGGAGGTCAGAATCTTGCGGTAGATTCCGTCCTTCGGATCGAGAAAGTGTACGTCGCAGGTCGCAACGACCGGAATGCCAAGCTTCTCACCAAGTGCAACCACCTTCCGGTTGTAATCCCGCAGATCCTCCTCGTTCTGGGCGGTCTCATTGCGGATCAGGAATTCATTGTTGGCAATCGGCTGAATTTCGAGATAATCATAGAACCGGGCGAGCTTTTCAAGTTCCTTCTGCGGCTTGTTATCCACGATAGCACGGAACAGTTCGCCCGCTTCACAGGCAGACCCGAAGATCAGACCGTCCCGGTTCTCCTCCAGCACGGATTTCGGCAGCAGCGGATGCTTGTAGTAATACTTCAGATGCCCATAGGACACCAGCCGGTACAGATTCTTCAATCCGACCTGATTGCGCACCAGAATAATCTGGTGGTAGGATTTGAGCTTCTTGACATCAATGCTGTCTGTCTTGGTATTGAAATCTCCGAGTGTCGCAAGTCCCTTCTCCTTGATGAGGCGTTCTGTCAGTGTCACATAAACCTTTGCCAGGATCGCTGCATCCTCATTGGCACGATGATGCCCGAAATTGCCCAGCTTCAGATGCTTGACCACCGTGTCGAGCTTATGACGCCCGAGCTGCGGCAATGCCGACTGGCACAATACAAGTGTGTCAAGCCAGCTATAGTCAAAAGCGATGCCATGACGCTTCTTGATGCTGTCAATAAACGAGGTATCGAACCGGGCATTATGCGCTGCAAGCACAGGCGTATCGCCGCAGAATTCCATAAACATCCGCAGCGCCTCTGCTTCCTTCGGCGCATTGGCAACCATCTCGTCCGTGATGCGGGTCAGCTCAGTGATCTTCTCCGGAATGTGCTTTTCCGGATTGACGAAGATGTCAAAGCTGTCCACAATCTGCATGCCCTTGAGCTTGACAGCGCCGATCTCAGTCAGGCGGTCACGTTCGGGGCTGAAGCCTGTAGTCTCAACGTCAAATATGATGATCTCATCCTGGAGACTGCGGTCGTCATGGCCGTGCATGATTTTGGGCATATCGAGATCGTTGACCACATACGCTTCGCAGCCGTAGATCACCTTGAAGTCAGGGTCCTTGATGGATGCTTCTGCATTCATGGCATCCGGGAACCCCTGTACGACACCGTGGTCTGTGATGGCGATGGCAGGAAATCCCCAGTCGTGCGCACGCTTGATGAGATCGCCGGCCGGTGTGACCGCATCCATTGCTGACATATTGGTATGACAATGCAGCTCCACACGCTTCCGTTCTGCGGTATCTTTCCGCTGCTTGCGCTTGCGTTTCACGATGGAATCCGGACGCATCACAGGCTCGTGCGCAAAGGTATCATCCTCGATCTTGCCGGCAACAAGAATGCTGACGTCCTTTTTCAGTTCATCGAGGTGAAGCTGTTCGAGCTTCTTGGTGCTGTCAAAGATCTTGACCAGTACAGAACCGGAAAAATCGGTAATCTGGTAGGTCATGATGCGGCGGTCGCCCTTGACATCTCTTGTCTCTGTTGCAAAAATATCGCCGTACACCACAACCCGCTCGCCTCGTGTCTGCAAGGCCTGCGGGATCGGGATTGCTTCGTCACGGATGGGGCGTCCTTTGATAAGGACATCCTCGCCTTTGACAGAGGCGAGCTGTACGGCATCGCCGGAGACCGTCTGCGGCGTATCCGGGATGGGAGGGGGCGTATAGACCGGACGCTCCGGTACCGGCGGCGGAGGCGGCGGTGCATCAAATTCGGGAGGAGCCTCCTCAATTACACGCTGAAGCTCGGCCTCACCGATTGTGCCCGGACCGGATAGCGTGACAGTGACCTTGGTGTCGAAATGTTCTTTCACAAAATCACTGAACACCTTCTCAAAGGAAAACTTTTCAAGAATCGGTCTGCCGCCGTTATGGAGTGTAATATGGATTTCATGTTCCCGCCAGTCCCAGTCTGCCTTATTGAGAAAGCCGTTGATGATAGGCAGTTTCCGCTTGAGCATGCCAATCAGGTCCGGGATGCAGTCAGGTGTGAAAAGCGATGCATCGTAGAGGCAATCCAGCCGGAGCTTCTGCACCTGAAGTGCTGTGCCGACGCTCTGCTCAAAATGCAGCACATCCGCAAACGGCACGATACTCCCGAACCGTACTGCAAATGTAATCTCGTTGAGAGTGGTCTGGTTATAGCGGATATTCTCAATCACCCCCTGCTGTACCGAGGGCGGAATATCCTTTGTATATTGCTGGAGAAACTCCAGCAGTGTCGCATTTGCCATACAGTCTCCCTTACAGCTTTTCCAGTTCTTCAAGCAATGCCGGTACAATCTGGGATTCCGGCACCTTCCGGAGGATCTCGCCCTTCTTGAAGAGCAGTCCGACGCCGTCACCGCCAGCCACACCAAGGTCAGCCTCTCTTGCCTCCCCAGGGCCGTTTACGATACAGCCCATCACTGCGATTTTGACATTCTTCTCACAGTTTTGCACTGCCTCCTCCACTTGCTTGGCAAGGGAGACAAGGTCAATCTTTGTTCTGCCGCAGGTCGGGCAGGATACGAGCTGCACGCCGCTGCGCTTGTCAATGCTTTTCAGAATATCCCGGGCAGCAGCAATCTCACGCAGCGGGTCATCAGTCAGCGACACCCGGATGGTTTCCCCGATGCCATCGTGCAGCAGAGAACCGATACCAATGGCGGATTTAATAAGCCCCATGCGCTCTGTACCTGCTTCTGTCACGCCAAGATGCAAGGGATAAGGGCATTTTTCTGCCGCAAGGCGGTAGCTTTCAATCATTCGGTTGACATCCGAGGATTTGATCGAAATAACAATGTCCTCAAAATCAAACTGCTCAAGGAGTCTGGCGTGGCCAAGCGCCGATTCCACGAGCGCTTCTGGTGTCGGTGCACCATACTTGGCAAGAATCTCCTTTTCGAGTGAGCCAGAATTCACACCGATCCGGATGGGGATATGCTTCTCACGGCAGACATCGGCAACCTGCTTGACACGATCCATCGAGCCGATATTACCCGGATTGATACGGATTTTGTCCACACCCGCAGCAGCCGCTTCAAGGGCAATGCGGTAGTCAAAATGAATGTCTGCAACCAGCGGAATGGAGATCTTCTCCTTGATGGCGGGAATCAGACGTACCGCTTCAAGTGTTGGAACAGCCGTCCGGATGATCTCACAGCCGGCCTGTTCCAGTGCAATTGCCTGTGCAACATTCCCGGCAACATCCTCCGCAGGAATATTCAGCATGGACTGGATATAAATATGCGCTCCGTTGAGCACACAGTTTCCGACTTTGACAGGTCTTACAGTTCTCATAGCATTCTCTCCTTATTTCTGAAACAGCCGAAGGATATCCTGAAACGTCACAGCAATCATCAGCAGGAACAGCAGCGCCATACCGACAAAATGCACCATACCCTCCTTTTCGGGCGGAATCGGCTTGCGGCGAATCACTTCCACTACCAGGAACACGAGCCTTGCGCCGTCAAGCGCCGGAATCGGAAGCAGATTGAATATCCCGACATTAACGGTAATAAATGAGGCGAGCGACAGCACAGAGGTCAGATGCTCCTTGAATGTTTCGCCATAGGAGGCTGCCTCACCGATGCTCGATACGATTCCCACCGGACCGGATAAGTCATGGAATCCGTATTTGCCTGTAACCAGATCACGAAGCGAGGACCAGATCAGTCTGCCTGTGGATATGGTGTTCAGGAAGGAATAGGATATTGTGTTAAAGAAGCCGAGCTTTTCTGCCTGAATGTAAAAATCCAGACGCCCCTGCGACTTTTTGTTATAGAAACGGACATTCTCCAGCACAGTCTTTTCACCGTCACGAATCACAACAACGGTCATCTGGTCATTCTCATTGGTCTGGAGCTTATAGGATAAATCTGTATCTGTCAGGATGCGCATACCATCAATCGAATAAATCTGATCTCCGATCTGAAGGCCGCAGGTCTCACTTGTGGACCAGGATTCTCCGCTCTCGTTATCCTTCGGGAAATCGGCAATCCGAAGGGTTGCAACATTGCCATAGAGTATGGTCGTTATGAGAATCAGAATGAAGCCAAGAATCAGATTCATGATCGGGCCGGCAAATACAACCGCCATACGCCGCCAGACAGGTGCATGCATGAAGGCTCTGGGGTCATCACTCGTGCCGTCCTCGCCTTCCATAGCGCAGAATCCGCCGACCGGGAATGCCCGCAGGGAGTATTCTGTTTCGCCTACCTGCTTCTTCAGAAGGACAGGCCCCATGCCGATTGCAAATTTATTGACTCGGATTCCGCTGAGCTTGGCAACAGCAAAATGTCCGAACTCATGCAGCACGATAATTACAAAAAACACCAGAAGTGCGATCAGAATTGAAACAATGCTCATAAATCCAACCCTTTCTCTCTATAGTGCGGGATTATTTCCGGGAAATGTGCTCAAGCACATAGGCACGGGCAGCCTGGTCGGCTTCAAGTACATCCTCGTAGGAACCAACTTCTCCTCCGGGGACATGCTCCATTGCTGCACGGACAAGCTCTCCGATTTCAAGGAAGCCGATCTCATCCCGCAGGAAATGCCATACAGCCTCCTCATTGGCGCCATTCACAATCGCAGGACGAAGTCCTCCTTCTGTAATGGCATCAATCGCCGCACGCAGGCAGTCAAATGTCTCATAATCCGGCTTTTCAAATGTCAGTGCGCCATAATCCGTCAGCGAAAGCGGCTTCGTCGGGCACGAAAGGCGCTGCGGATAGAGCAGAGCGTACTGGATCGGGATTTTCATATCCGGGACACCCATCTGCCCGATGACTGCATAGTCCTCGAATTCCACAGCAGAATGCAGGACACTCTGCCGGTGAACCACAATCTCAATCTGAGAAGGTTCGAGATCGAACAGCCACTTTGCCTCGATGAATTCAAGTCCTTTGTTCATCAGCGTTGAGGAATCAATCGTGATTTTGCTGCCCATGTTCCAGTTGGGATGCTTCAGTGCATCGGCGGCACGAACCTGTGTAAGATCTGCTTTTTTTCTGCCAAAAAACGGCCCGCCGGATGCCGTCAGAATGATTTTGCGGATGCGGTTCATGGAGTTGCCCTGTAAACTCTGGAAAATGGCAGAATGCTCACTGTCTACAGGATAGATTTTCACGCCCTTCTCGGCAGCAGCCTTCATGACGAGTGAACCTCCCGCTACAAGTGTCTCCTTGTTGGCAAGGGCAATATCTGTTCCTGCCGCAATCGCTTTCAATGTCGGCAGCAGTCCTACCATTCCGACCACGGAATTCAGCAGGATATCATGGGACTTCGCACTTGCTATTTCACACAGGCCATCCATACCGGTCAGGATCTCAATGCGCTCCCCCCTGAGGAGTGTCTCAAGCTGTTCGGTGCGGGACGGGTCATAGATGCAGACCGCCTCCGGGTGGTATTTTTTTGCCTGCTCTGCAAGCAGCTCCACATTGCTGTGAGCTGCAAGCGCAGTCACCTGCAAGCCATGCTTTTCCACAACTTCAAGCGCCTGCGTACCGATGGAACCTGTAGAGCCAAGAATGGCTATTTTCTTCATAGGAAACTCCTTTCCCTGCCGGATGCGATTCCGGCACAATAAGCCCATCTGCTGAAGATGGGCTTATCTGTCAAAAAATTGTAAATGCATGCACGAACAGATAGAATACCGGTGCAACAAACAGCACACTGTCAAAGCGGTCTGTCAGACCGCCGTGTCCGGGCATAATCTTGCCGTAATCCTTGATATTCTTTTCCCGCTTGATAACCGAGAAGGTCAGATCACCAAGCACACTGACACCTGCGCAAACTACACCGAGCAGCGCCGTTTTGATACCGGTAATCACCGAAAACGGAACGTTCCGTATCAGCGCATAGACAATGAAAACGCCAAAGAAAATGACTGCGTTGCTGATCAGGCCGCCAACAAATCCTTCGACCGTCTTCTTCGGTGAAATATTCGGGCACAGCTTGTGTTTACCCAGGAATACACCGGAAAAATAGGCGCCGGAATCTGCAATCCATGCCCCGCAGAGCGCCAGCACAAGATAGAGCAATCCATGTGCCTCTCCGCCAAGGTAGTTCACGTCAATCAGCTTTTCCAGGGACCACGGTACAAAGCACATTGCACCGCCCATAAAGCTGAGCTGTTCGACCTTGTAGGAACCATGATGCCACAAAAACTCGATAAACAGTGCAAACAAGCACACCGGGAGCACCAGCCTGCGGGCAATTTCGGTGCACTCTGCGAGCGGGTGATCCGGTGTCAGAACATGTTGCAGATAATCAAGAATCGGGTCGGTAATCCCGTAGAGCAGCACGCCGCAGAGTGCCAAACGGAACTGCACACCGTCAACTGCTCTGGAAAGCTCAAAAAGGATAATGGCTATGACAATACTCAGCAGAAGCGGCAGTACAATCGTGTTATGAAACACGAACGCCAGCATGACGATAACAATACCAACGGCTGAGGAGATGATTCTGACCGCCATTACACGCCTCCGAAGCGCCGGCCTCTGCCTGCATATTCTATCAGCGCCTTATCCAGATCCTCCGTGGAGAAATCCGGCCAGAGAATGTTCGTAAAATAATACTCCGCATACGCACACTGCCAGATCAGGAAATTCGACAGACGCTGTTCACCGCTCGGACGGATCACCAGATCAACATCCGGATACCCCTTGGTGTACAGATGGTCAGAGATCATCTGCTCAGTGATGTCCTCCGGCTCAAGCTTCCCTTCCTTCACATCGGACGCAAGCTGCTGTGCCGCACGGGTCAGCTCAGCGCGGCCTCCGTAGTTGACAGCCATAAACACAATCATGTCATCGTTCCTGGCTGTGTCTGCTTCAAGCTTGCGCATTCTTGTCTGCAAGTCCTCCGGATAGGGGCTCAGATCGCCCAGGAAGATGAAGCGCACACCATTGTCAAGCTCCTTCTGCACATCATCCAGATAGGTTCGCATGACCTGCATTATGCCGGCAATTTCGACCTGGGGACGTGACCAGTTCTCGGTGGAGAATACATAGAATGAAACACATTCAATCCCGATTTCCTGGCAGTAATTCTTAATGCGTTTGAAAGTCTTTCCGCCCTCGATATGCCCGAAAGAACGGGGCATGCCCCGCTTCTTTGCCCAGCGGCCATTCCCATCCATGATAAAACCGATGTGTCGGGGCAGTTTTTCCGGAAGCGCCCTTGGCTCAGATATTTCCTTTTTACTAAATAACGCCATAAACAGGCTCCTTTACGTTTGAACTTCAGATCAGATGCTCATGATCTCCCTTTCCTTCTCAGCAACCACCTTGTCTACCTCATCGCAGTACTTGTCGGTCAGCTTCTGGATCTTCTTCTCTGCATCCTTCTGATCGTCCTCAGTCAGTTCGCCGTTTTTCTTCATGGTCTTGAACTTCTCAATCACATCACGGCGGATGTTACGGATCGAAACCTTTGCCTCCTCACCGTACTTCTTCACGCTCTTGCAGAGCTCCTTACGGCGCTCCTCTGTCGGCTGCGGGAAGGACAGACGGATGACATTGCCGTCATTCATAGGCGTAATGCCAAGATCAGAAGCGAGAATTGCCTTCTCGATCTCCTTCAGGGTAGACTTATCCCAGGGCTGAATGACCAGCACTCTTGCCTCAGCAACCGATACCGCAGCCATCGACTGAATCGGTGTCGGTACGCCATAATAATCCACGCTGATCTTGTCGAGCACAGCCGGTGTTGCACGGCCTGCACGGATGCTTGCGAAATTGTTCTCAAGACCCTTGACGGTCTTTGCCATTTTGTCCTCAGCTTTTTTCAGTGTTTCTTTCATGATTCATGTGTCCGCCCGGTTTGGGGCGTACTCCTTTCTGAATTATTATCAGGTCAGCCCTCGGTGACCACGGTTCCGATTTTCTTGCCCATGACTGCATCAAGAATATTATCCGGCCGGCTCAGGTCAAATACCAGCATCGGCAGATGATTATCCCTGCAAAGTGTTGCCGCAGTCATATCCATGACAGCCAGTTCATTGTTCAGCACTTCGCTGAATGTCAGCGTATCATACTTCTTGGCATCCGGATACTTGTGCGGATCCTTGTCGTATACGCCATCCACCAGCGTAGCCTTCATCAGGATTTGTGCCTCGATCTCGACACCTCTGAGCGCAGCAGCCGTATCCGTTGAGAAGAACGGGTTACCTGTGCCGCATCCAAAGATCACGACTCTGCCTTTCTTCAGGTGGTTCATCGCCTTGTTGCGGATATAAGGCTCAGCCACCTGCTGCATCGTGATGGCAGTCTGTACACGCACCTCTACGCCGAGCGACTCCAGCATATCCTGCAATGCGAGCGCATTGATGGTGGTGGCCAGCATGCCCATATGATCTGCACGGGTACGGTCAAGCCCGCCGCTCATACGGCCTCGCAGAAAATTACCGCCGCCGACAACGATGCCAACCTCTGCGCCGACATCCACACACTTTTTGACACTCTCACAGATGCTTCCGATAATCGTATAATCGAGTCCGAACTTCTTTTCTCCTGCAAGTGCTTCACCGCTGAGCTTCAGAAGAATTCTTTTGTACTTCAATTCCATAGTATTGCACCTCTCTAAAAGATATACTACTATTTATTTTACACTAAAATCTGAAATATGTAAAGAGGTTTTTTGAAATTTTATTTCAATTTTAAAAAATTTCTGAGAATCATCCTGCATATATCCGCCAGATTCCGCATAAGATCGGACAAACAGAAAGGAGACAAGCTATGCATCTGGTTTTTTATCGCAAATCCGCTCCGGATTCCTCCCTTCCGATGTTGGAACGTGCTGCTGCAAGAGCACATCTTCTGCGCAGAACTGCCTGGTGGGATGCCGGGCTACTGCTTCTGCTCGCAGGGCCGGGGACGCTGCTCTACTGGTATGCCCCGATGCTCCGTACCCTACCTGCGCTTGTCTGGCTGACACCAATCAGCAGCAGTCCCTGGGAACAGTTGAAACCCATGTTCTGGACAGTCAGTCTGATGGCTGTGATTCGGTATTTCTGTACCGGCAGACTCCAGAACGGTATCCTGACAACCTATGCAGCGGGACTGTTTCAGGCAATGGGCGGGATCATCTCCGGATACTATGTGATTTCGGGAATCTGGGGAGAGAACATTCCCCTGCTGATGCCATTTCTTTACTGGGTGCATGCTCTGGTACTGGTGCTGTACCTGCGCCGGTCGGCCAATCAGCAGAAGCACAGCAATCTTCCGGGAGTGTTTTTACTGAGTGCAGCGGCTGTCTGCTTTATCCTGTTCACATATCATACTCCGCAGATCGGCTTATTTCAATAAAAAGGCGCTGCAATCTGATGCAGCGCCCATGATTCTTATTCTACAACTGCAATGACTTCCACTTCAACGAGTGCACCCTTCGGCAGATCCTTCACAGCAACGCAGCTTCTTGCCGGCTTGCCGGTAATATACTTGCCATAGATCTCATTGAAAGCAGCAAAATCGGCAATATCAGCCAGAAAACAGGTTGTCTTGACAACTGCGTCAAACGAAGTGCCTGCCGCAGCAAGTACCTGTTGCAGATTCTCCATAACCTGGGTCGTCTGCCCCTGGATATCCTTCGCCTCGATGTTGCCGGTTGCCGGAACAATGGCAATCTGGCCGGAGGTATAGAGCACATTGCCAGCCCTGACTGCCTGAGAATACGGGCCGATGGCTGCCGGAGCCTTTTCTGTAAAGATCTTTTCAGACATTGGTATTACTCCCTTTCAGATAGAATTTACTTATTGACAATCTTGAATCCCGCATCCGTCAACGCCTGACGAATCTGGCGGATATGCTCGTGGTTGCGGGTTTCAAGTCCAATGCGCAGAATGGTATCCGTGATGTCACTGTCCTCGCTGGCACGCTCGTGGTGAATGGATACAACATTTCCGCCGAGGTCTGCAAGAATCGCAGAAACCCCCTTAAGCTGGCCGGGCTTGTCCTCAAGCTGGATGACAAGCATATCCGAGCAGCCCATTTTGAGCTGACCACGCTTGATGACACGGGAAAGAATCGTCACGTCGATATTACCGCCGGAAACCAGGCATACGACATTTTTGCCCTTGATATCGGGAATCTTATTGAACATCACTGCTGCAACGGATACTGCACCGGCACCCTCTGCAATGAGCTTCTGCTGCTCGATGAGCGTCAGGATCGCCGTGGAAACCTCATCATCCGTGACTGTCACAACGCCGTCTACATACTTCTTGACAATCTCAAAGGTATTCTCACCCGGCTCCTTCACCTTGATGCCGTCCGCAACCGTGCTGACCTTGTCAAGGCAGACAATCTCGTCCATTTCGAGGGACTGTACCATCGAAGGAGCTCCACTTGCCTGTACACCGTAGACACGGATGTTCGGATTCAGGCTCTTGAGCGCAAAAGCAACACCGGAGATCAGACCGCCGCCGCCGACCGGAACAACAACAACATCGACATCACGGAGTTGCTTGATGATCTCCAGACCGATGGTTCCCTGTCCTGCGATGACATCCTCATCATCGAACGGATGCACAAAGGTATAACCCTTTTCCTGCTCAAGTTCACGGGCCTTCATATAGGCATCATCGTACACACCCGGAACAAGGCAGACCTCTGCGCCATAGCCCTTGGTCGCTTCCACCTTGGAAATCGGAGCTCCGTCCGGCAGACAGATCAGCGACTTGATGCCGTTTTTCGTCGCAGCAAGTGCCACGCCCTGCGCATGGTTACCAGCAGAGCATGCAATAACGCCCTTTGCCTTTTCTTCCTCACTGAGCTGAGAGATCTTGTAATAGGCGCCTCTCACCTTGAAGGAGCCTGTGATTTGCAGGTTTTCGGTTTTCAGATAAACATTGGCCTCCGGGCAGATCTTCGGGGCATGGATGATGTCCGTCTGCCGAATGACGCTCTCCAGCACGTAGCTGGCATGATAGATCTTATCTAATGTGAGCATCGTTGATCACTCCTTATTTTTGGTTGATTTTGCTGC
>JAFXOO010000100.1 GCA_017528675.1 Oscillospiraceae bacterium
AACGGCTTCTTCAGCTATTTCGAGGAGATTTCGCTCAAGAACAACATCTGGCTGATTCTGGCAGCCATTCTCTGCACCTTCCCGCTGCTGCAAATTCCACGGCGCATCCGGGAAAAGTACCCCAATTCCAACCAGTTGATCTCCGTTGCCGGAACAGCGGTATGCATGATACTGCTGGTGCTCAGCAGCATTCTGCTTGTGGATTCGACAACGAAGGCATTCCTGTATTACCGCTTCTGATTCTGCCGGAAAGGAGGAGTCTTGATTGAAGAAAGAAGAACCGAAAAAGCTGACCAGGAAGCAGCAGCGCCTCGCATGGCGTGCGCACCAGATCAACGTCATCGGCCTGTGTTCTGTGGTGCTTGTCGGCACGCTCTTTATGTGGTTCGGCAAACGCCCGACCTATTCCGAGGAGGAAAAGCGTGATCTGGCAAAGCGTCCGAAATTCACCGTTTCCAGCTATCTGGACGGCAGCTTCACAGCAGATTACGCAACCTATTTTAACGATTCCGTACCGCTGCGTTCCTTTTTCAAGCACCGGATTGCTGCCTTCCGAGATCATCTCGGATTCACGGATGACGTGGAGATACACGGTCAGGTTCCCGTCAAAAAGGACGATGGCCAGCCGGTTTCAGAGACAACTGCTCCCGAAACGGAAACCGTTGAGACACTTCCTGCCGCAGCCGTTCCCGCTGCAACCGAAGCAATGACCGAACCGCCGGTCACGGAGCCGGAGGAGGAGGAGGATGCCGACGGCGAGATGGCCAACGACATCTTTATCGTCAAGAACCGTGGCCTGATGCTCTACGGCGGCGGCTACAAGACCGGTCAGCACTATGCCGAGATTCTCAACCGCTACCACCAGGAACTCGGCAGCGGCGTGAATATCTATTCCCTTGTGGCACCGACATCGGTGACCTATTACATGCCGAAAAAATATGCGGATATGTCCGCCAGCGAGCCCGACAACATCGACAACATCAACAATTACCTCAGCGGCGTAACGCCGGTCGATGTCTACAATGCCCTCCTGCCGCACAAGAAGGAGGACATCTACATGCGCACCGATCACCACTGGTCGTCGCTTGGCGCCTACTATGCAGCCGAGGAATTCGCAAAGACAGCAGGTGTGCCCTTCACGCCGCTGTCGGATTACGAGAAAGTCTCGATGGATGGCTATGTCGGCACACTGTACGGCTTCTCCGGCAGCTCCAAGCTCAAGGACAACCCTGAGACATTCACCTACTACGTCCCGCAGAACAGCTACACCTGCACTTACTATGACACAGATATGACCAATGAGCGTGAAGCACCGCTGTTCCTGAATCCGGAGAATCTCGACCCGGCAAGCTGGTATCTGGTCTTCATGGGCGGCGATGAGCGTATCACCCATCTCAAAACAGACACCCGCAACGGCCGGAGAGTCTGCATCATCAAGGACAGCTACGGCAATGCAATGGTTCCCACGCTGACCGGCTCCTTTGAAGACATCTGGGTAGTAGATATGCGGTATTTCGATCTGAACATCATCAGCTTCCTGCAAGAGCACGGCATCACGGATGTGGTGTTTGCGATGAACACCTTCAGCGCAACCGGCGGAAACTCCAACAAGCTCGAAACACTGCTCAATCAGTAAATACAGAGCCCCTCCCTGTTAAGGGAGGGGCTCACAGTTTGTCGATAAAGTCCTTTTTCTGGTGCCGGCGCACCGGGGAACGCCCCACCCCCAACCAATGCCAACAACTTAAGCTTTTTTGTCGGCTTACGCCGACTCAGGAGGGGCTGCTCGCCCCTCCTAAACCACCCTCGGCAGGGCGGTGACCGCCCTGCACCCGCAGGTTTTGTGGTGCTAAGTTGTTAGCATTGCACCCCCAACCCCCTCCCCATCGGGGGGGCTATATTGCGGGGGGCTTCGCCGTCTGCGGGGAGCGCTATTTCTTCTGCAACACCGCAATCGCTGCATAGTGCAGAATCTCAAACGTCTCCGGTGCAATCCGGTCAAGCAGTGCATGGTGTTCCTGCTCCCAGGCGGCAATCTGCGGCTCGCTGAGCGATGCGCCGACACCACGGCATGCCTTCATCCGCCCGTGCCAGCTCTCCTTCGTGAACGGCACACGCAGGTCATATTCCTCGTGTTCAAGACGCTCAAAATAAACATCGGTGATCTCCGGAATCCAGATCGGATGACGGGTTTCCCCTGCCCCGGACCACTCCGGATTGTACTTCAGGACAAGCGCCTCGCTTGCTCCGGCGATTGTGTCCTCATACGGCAGCCACGCCATGTACAGAATCACGAGCTTTCCGCCGGGCTTCAGCATCCGGGACAGCTTCGGGATTACCTTCTCATGGTCAAAATACCAGAAGCACTGACACGCCGTGATGACATCAAAGCTGCCGTCCGGGAAATCCGCATCCTCTGCACAGGTCGCTGCAAAACGGATGTCCATGCCCGCCTCACCTGCAAGGCGCTTCGCCTGCATGATCTGGTTTTCGGCAATGTCTATCCCTGTCCAGTCTGCACCAAAATGGTACATGTTTCTCGGCAGAACACCGGTACCGGTGCCAAGGTCAAGCACGTTCTGCCCCCGGATGCACAGCCCTCTGTCCGCAACCCGCTGGTAGAATTCCGGCGGGTAAATATCCCGGAATTTTGCGTAATCCTCTGAGGTTCTGCCCCAGTCAAAGGGATTGCCGTTGTCTATCCGCTGATCGGTGATGTTCATATTGACATGCCTCCTTGCCGTAAGATGTATAAAATTATACCACACCAGCACGGAAATGTCAATCACTCCACTGCGGAATGCCCGCTCTCCCCGCAAAAATCCGCATTTTTCCGCCGTGAGATGAAACCAGACAGCATCTGCCGCATACATTCCGCCGGAATGTGCGCCTTTTTTTGAAAAATCCATTGACGGAAAGCCGTTTTTGTGCTATAATAGTAAGAGTATTTTTCAAACCGTGTGCCCGGAAGCCCCTTTTTTCAGGGCACCCGCAATCCATTTTGACAGGAGGCGGACACTGTGTTCCGTATCGTAAACAAGACTGTACTGAATCCGAGCGTGACACGCATGGAGATTGAAGCGCCCTATATTGCCGGAAAGGCACTGCCGGGGCAGTTCGTCATCTTCCGTGTGGATGAACAGGGCGAGCGAGTGCCGCTCACCATCGCTGACTGCGACCGGGAGCAGGGCACAATCACACTGATTTTCCAGATTGTCGGCACTTCGACCATGAAGCTCAATGCACTTGATGCGGGCGACAGTATCCTTGACCTTGCAGGGCCGCTCGGCCTGCCGACGAAACTGCCGGAGGGCGCCAGACGGGTGTGTGTGATCGGCGGCGGCGTGGGCTGCGCAATTGCCTATCCGCAGGCAAAGGCTCTGTTCCGCCAGGGGCTGACCGTTGATGTCATTGCAGGCTTCCGCAGCAAGGACATCGTCATTCTTGAGGACGAATTCCGGGCAAACTGCACCGAACTGATTCTCTGCACAGATGACGGCAGCTACGGCAAAAAGGGCTTTGTAACCGATGCCCTGCGGGAGCGTATCGAAAGCGGTGTGCAGTATGACTGCGTCATCGCCATCGGGCCGATTCCGATGATGAAATTTGTCTGCGTGGTCACAAAGGAATTCGGCATCAGGACGATTGTCTCCCTCAACCCGATCATGGTGGACGGCACCGGCATGTGCGGCGGCTGTAGAGTCACCGTCGGCGGGAAAACCCGCTATGCCTGCGTGGAGGGGCCGGATTTTGACGGCCATGAGGTGGATTTTGACGAGCTGATGCGCCGGAACGGTGTGTTCCGGGAGCGTGAGGCAGAATGCCGCATGCTGACACAGGCACAGCTTGAGGGAGGTAAGTAAGATGCCGAACATGTCATTGACAAAAACCCCGATGCCCGAACAGGATCCCAAGGTACGGGCTCGGAATTTCGAGGAAGTCACCCTCGGTTATACAGCAGAAATGGCCGCCGAGGAGGCACAGCGCTGCCTGAACTGCAAGAATATGCCCTGCGTTTCGGGATGTCCGGTCGGTGTACCGATTCCGGCATTCATCAGGAAGCTCACGGAGGGCGACACGGAAGGCGCCTATGAGATCATCACCTCTGCAAACGGTCTGCCGGCAGTCTGCGGGCGTGTCTGTCCACAGGAACGCCAGTGCGAGAGCAAGTGCGTGCGGGGCATCAAGGGCGAGCCGGTCGGCATCGGCAGACTTGAGCGCTTTACCGCAGATACACACATGCAGTCCGGCAAGGGTTCCGCTGCAAAGCCCGCTTCCAATGGCCGCAAAGTCGCAGTGGTCGGCGGCGGCCCGGCAGGTCTGACCTGTGCAGGCGATCTGGCACGGCTCGGCTATGAGGTTACGGTCTTTGAAGCACTGCATGCAGCGGGCGGCGTGCTGATGTACGGCATTCCGGAATTCCGTCTTCCGAAGGCAATCGTACAGCGTGAGGTCGAGAACCTGAAGGCACTCGGCGTGAACATCATGACAAACATGGTCATCGGCAAGGTGCTGAGCATTGATGAGCTGATGGCAGACGGCTTTGAGGCAGTGTTCGTCGGCTCCGGTGCGGGACTTCCACGCTTCATGGGCATCGAAGGCGAATCGCTCGTGGGCGTCTGCTCCGCCAACGAGTACCTGACCCGCATCAACCTGATGAAGGGCTACCGGGAGGGCTTCGACACACCGGTTCTGCAATCCAGGGCGGTGGCCGTCGTCGGCGGCGGCAATGTGGCAATGGACGCAGCCCGCAGTGCCCTGCGCATGGGTGCGGAGCATGTGTACATCGTCTATCGGCGCAGCGAGGAGGAAATGCCCGCCCGCAGCGAAGAAATCCACCATGCCAAAGAGGAGGGCGTGGAATTCCTGAACCTGAACAATCCCGTCAGACTCCTCGGCGGCGAGGACGGCCGTGTCCGTGCGGCAGTGCTCCAGAAGATGGAACTCGGTGAACCGGACGAGAGCGGCAGACGCAGCCCTGTGCCGGTGGAGGGCTCGGAATATGAGCTGCCTGTGGATACCGTTATCATGGCAATCGGTACGTCACCGAATCCGCTCATCCGCACGACAACAACCGGACTTGAAGCCAACAAGCGGGGCTGTCTTGTGGTAAACGAGGATATGCTCACGACCCGTGAGGGCGTGTATGCCGGCGGCGATGCCGTCACCGGTGCGGCAACCGTCATCCTGGCAA
>JAFXOO010000101.1 GCA_017528675.1 Oscillospiraceae bacterium
CCGGTGCTGGACACGCTGGCAGGTCTTCACAGCGATGGCATCATACACGGTGCTGTGACGGATACAGCAATCCGGCTCGACGGTGAGGAGAGTGAGCTCCGTGACTGGAACAGTGCAGATGAGCCGACTGATGCGTTTTCTGATGTACAGGCGGTCAGCCGTCTGCTCTACCGGATGATGACAGGAGAGACAGAATACCGCAGCTTGGCAGCGGCATCCATTCCCGCACCTATCCGGAATGCGCTTTACAACGGCATGAATGACCGCTCCATGACAATTGCCCGTCTGTGGCAGGAACTCCATGCCAAGAAAGCTGCCAAACGAGTCAGGGTTGCAGTTGCCAGACAGAAGGACGATTCGCTGCTGGGCAGGATATTCAATCCGGTTGTGACGGTGGCATTCTGTCTGATCTGTCTCGCAGTTCCGCTGATTCTGTGGCGTGTCTCTGCGGGTCAGGCAAAGCAGAAAGCCGTCCCTGCCGCAGTGGCCAAATTCCAGGATGTTGCTTATGCGCTATCAGAGGAGCAGGCGGTCATGCCTGAGCTCACTGGAATGCCGCAGGAGGAAGCGATCCGGAAAATCGAAGGGCTTGGATTACAGGTCATTCTTGCACGCCGTGAGGCGAATCCCGTTATTCCGGAAAACTGCGTTGTGACTCAGAAGCCGGATGCCGGCATGCTGATTCAGAAGGGGATGGTTGTCACACTTTCTGTCAGCAGCGGGTGGGCAAACTATGTCCCGGATGTCGTCAACCAGAAGTCGGAGGATGCACAGCAGCGGCTTGAGGAACTTGGGTTCGTCGTTGATATTGAGGAAATCGTAAGCCCCGGAGATGCTCCGGGTACGGTGATTTCTCAGAGCATCGAACCCGAAACCAAGCTTGAACGGGACAAGCATGTGAAGCTGAAGGTATCCCTTGGCAGAACCGATCTGGACAAGAGTCAGATGGAAGAAGTCGAGGACTACGTTGGTATGGATTTCTCCAAAGCCAAAGAAAGCCTTGCAGCTCTGCATCTGTATGCGATGCAGACGGAGATCGTCTATGATGCCGCAACACCCGCCGGAACCATCCTTGAGCAGGATGTGCCGCCGGGACAGAAGATACCGCAGGGCACCATCATCAATATGAAGGTGAGCCGGGGAATGGAGACTACCCGTGTGCCGAGTGTGGTACTGATGAGTGCTGCCAATGCCAAGAGTACCCTCGAATCAGCAGGCCTGATTTGTGTTATCTGTTATGTATCCAATAATGAGTATGCAATGGACGTTGTGCTCTCCCAGAATACCGCAGAAGGCATGCTGGTGGCAACCGGTTCACAGGTCTGGCTGAATGTCAGCATCGGCTCCGGCAGCAGCGTGCAGAGCACAGGCGGATGGTCCGGCAATCCGCTTCCATCTGTAGGAGATGAGGAGCAGGAAGAAGAACAGGAGGAACAGCAGGAGAACGAGCAGGAGGAACAGCAGCAGGAGGCGCAGCCCGATCCTGAACCGGAATCCCAGCAAGAAGCACCGGTGATCTTCCAGCCGACTGAAGCTCCTCCGCCGCCGCAGGATCCGCCGAGTGTGGAGCCAGAGGTTCCTCCGGCACCGGATCTTCCGCAAACACCTGAACTGGAACCTCCCCCGATGCCGCAATAAACGAAAGCATCCCCTATTGACAGAATCAATAGGGGATGCTCTTTTTATGCCCTGCAAAAGCGGGAGTCCAGTTTTTGCAGGAGCATCGGAACAATACCGATCAGGAACAGCCACATCACAAAGCAAACAAGAAAACCGCCCCAATGTGCACCGAGTGGTAGGTGCTTTGCCTTGTGAATATAAATCATGCCTGCCATGCAGAGCAACGCTCCCGCAGATCCACCGGTCAGCCGTACTGATTTCGTCTGCGGAATCACATAATGTGTCAGCTTTCTGTCGATCACGATGCCGCCAAGAAATCCGAGCCATTTTCCAACGCTCTGATAGACCTCTGCCTGTGTGCTGAACGGATCCACCAGAAGCTTTCCCTCCGCATCGTAGTCCATGGGATAGGATTTCACGGAAAGAAAGATCAGTACGCCGACTCCTGCGGCAGCGCCGATCAGAACTGTTGGCATCCGGCGTGCCTATTGCGGCACTCCCACCAAAACATAAATCAACAGTATGTATGGTCGATATTGCGATATAAGGAGCGATGCTCTCCAATATTTGGAGGACATCGCTTTTTGCATATATTATGCTATTTCAAAAAATTCTCAAAAACCCCTTGACAAATTGTAACACACTTGCTATAATTGTATACATAGAGGTTATACAATTTAGACTTTTGCGGTAGTTGCAAATGCTGTGAGAGCCTTGACCCCGAAGGAGTGTACACTTAAATGAATATCAACATCAGCAACGCATCTGGCGAACCGATCTATTTGCAGATTGCAAACCAGATCAAAACACTGATACTGGAGGGAAAGTTGAAAGAGGGCGAAATGCTGCCCTCAATGCGCATTTTAGCGACAGAACTTCGTATCAGCTTTATGACAACGAAGCGTGCCTACGAGGAGCTTGAACGTGACGGCTTTATTGAAAGCTACACGGGCAGAGGCTCTTTTGTCAAGGCACAGAACCTGGAGCTTTATCGTGAGGAGCAGATCAAGCGGATCGAATCTTTATTGATAGAAGCAAGTGATACGGCGCAAAAAGCAGGTATCACGATGCAGGAGCTTCATGAGCTTCTTGACCTTGTAAACGGAGGGGATCAACTATGACCGCATTTGATAATGCAATTGAGATCAAGGGCGTGACAAAGCGTTACGACGGCTTCACGCTCGACAGCATCAGCTTTGATGTGCCAAAGGGCTGTATCATGGGATTTATCGGGCAGAACGGCGCAGGCAAGACCACAACGATCCGCAGTCTTTTGCATATCACCGACATTGACAGCGGCGAGATACGTCTGCTTGGTCTTGACCACATAAAGGACGAAACTGCGATCAAAAAGCGTATCGCCGTAGTTTTCGATGAGCTGCCGTTCCATGATGTGTTCAATGCACGGGATATGGC
>JAFXOO010000102.1 GCA_017528675.1 Oscillospiraceae bacterium
ACCATCACGGTTGACGGCAAGACCCTGAAGATCTACGCCGAGGCTGACGCTTCCAAGCTGCCGTGGGGCGAGATTGGTGTTGACGTTGTACTTGAGTGCACCGGCTTCTACTGCTCCAAGGCTAAGTCCCAGGCTCACATTGACGCAGGTGCCAAGAAGGTTGTTATCTCTGCACCGGCCGGCAACGATCTGCCGACCATCGTATTCTCTGTAAATGAGAAGACCCTGACCAAGGATGACACCATCATTTCCGCAGCTTCCTGCACCACCAACTGCCTGGCTCCGATGGCTAAGGCTCTGAACGACTATGCTCCGATCCAGTCCGGTATCATGAGCACCATCCACGCTTACACCGGCGATCAGATGATTCTCGACGGCCCGCACAGAAAGGGCGACATGAGAAGAGCCCGTGCAGGTGCTGCCAACATCGTTCCGAACTCCACCGGTGCTGCTAAGGCAATCGGTCTGGTTATTCCGGAGCTGAACGGCAAGCTCATCGGTTCTGCACAGCGTGTACCGGTTCCGACTGGTTCCACCACCATCCTGACCGCTGTTGTCAAGGGTGCAGACGTTACTGTTGACGGCATCAATGCTGCAATGAAGGCTGCTGCTTCTGAGTCCTTCGGCTACAACGAGGATCCGATCGTTTCTTCCGATGTTATCGGTATGAGATTTGGTTCCCTGTTCGATGCAACCCAGACCATGGTTTCCAAGATCGCTGATGATCTGTACGAGGTACAGGTAGTTTCCTGGTATGACAATGAGAACTCCTACACCTCCCAGATGGTTCGCACCATCAAGTTCTTTGCAGAGCTGGGCTAATCGCAGCTTGGCAAACTGAGCAACATGCTGCCCCTGATCCGCAAGGTTCAGGGGCGGTTTTTTTGGAGGAATGTATGCAGTTTACATATTGCCCCGACTGCGGCGGGAAGCTGACCGCAAAGCGCATAGGAGATGAGGGTGACATTCCCTATTGCGAAGTCTGCCGGAGGCCGTGGTTTCCGTATTCCACGCCTGCGGTCATCTGCGCTGTGCACGATGGGAACGGCAGGATTGCGCTGATTGAGCAATCCTACGGCGAAAAACGTTTTGTCTGCGTGGCAGGTTTTGTAAAGGCGGGGGAGAGTATGGAAACCTGTGTGATGCGGGAAATAGCCGAGGAGATCGGTCAGGAGGCAGTGCAGATCCGCTTTGTCCGGAGCTATTTTTACGAGAAGCGGGATCAGCTTATGCTGGGGTTTGCGGTTCAGGTGCAGCGTTCGGCATTCCGTCTGTCCGGGGAGGTGCGTCATGCTGAATGGTTTACCCCGGCACAGGCGCTTGAACGCCTGCAAAACGCAAAGATTGCCCGCCAGCTTGTCACAGATGCGCTGGATGCGGGTTATATTTCAGAAACATAGCCCATACTACAGGAAAGGGGGGCTTTTATGGAGCAATACGACATTACCGGTATGAGCTGTGCCGCATGCAGCGCCCGTGTGGAAAAGGCGGTTTCTGCTGTTCCGGGGGTGGTGTCATGCTCGGTCAATCTGTTGACCAATTCGATGGGCGTGG
>JAFXOO010000103.1 GCA_017528675.1 Oscillospiraceae bacterium
AACTATTACTGCGAGCTCAAATGGGGCGATTCCCGTGGCTATGACATCTGTGTCAATTCAAGCCGGCTTGGCATCGAAAAGACCGCCGACTTCCTGGAGCAGTACATCCGTGCCCGCATGATCCCCTGACATACCGCATTCATACCCCCTGACCCGCTGACGGTCAGGGGGTTTTTGGATACAGTATGCAAAATGCAATAAAGGTGATGCATTACGCTATTGAAAATGGTTAGAATTTGTGTTATGATTTACTTGGTTCATATTTTGGCAACATATATAGAGCGAACTGTCAGAATCAGGAAGCTATGGGTGCAGGACGCAGCCCGTAGCAGCGTACAGAAAAGCGTCCACGCTATTATCAAAGGGGAAATGACAATGAAGAAAAGAAGATGGGTCTCCGCATTGACAGCAGCATCCATGTGCCTCTCACTCGGCACAGCGGCAAGCCCGCTGCTGACGGCACACGCAGCCGCTGCAAACAACACCGCCTATAACAAGACCGGCAGCATGGTGCTGGAGTATCTTGACCGGAGCATCTGTGCTGTGAATACCGGCTCCGGCATGCTTGTCAACTGGCGGTTCCTCGCAACGGATCCGGACAATGCCGTGTTCAGGCTCTACCGGGACAACACGCTGATCTACACCTCCACCGAAAAATCCGGCGGTGCGACGTGCTTCCTGGATAAATCCGGAACCACCAATTCCGTCTACAAGGTCGAGACCTACAGCGGCACACAGCTTCTCTCGTCCGACACCTGCTCGATTCAGTCCTCCGGCACCTATTTTGATCTCCGACTCGACCAGCCCGCCAAGGGCTCGGACGGCGGCACCTATTCACCGAATGATATGTCCGTCGGTGATGTGGACGGCGACGGCGTGTATGAGCTGTTTGTCAAGTGGGATCCGTCTACCTCCAAGGACAATTCCCAGAAGGGCAAGACCGACAAGGTCTATATCGACTGCTACACCCTCACCGGCAAAAAGCTGTGGCGCATTGATCTCGGTGTGAACATCCGTGCAGGTGCGCATTATACGCAGTTCTACGTTGCCGACTTCGACCTCGACGGCAGGTGCGAAATGACCTGCAAGACCTCCGACGGCACGGTGGACGGCACAGGTAAGGTCATCGGGGATGCCTCCAAGGTCTACCGGGACAGCAGCGGCCTGATCTATTCCGGCAATGAGTTCTACACCCTCTTTGACGGCGCAACGGGCGCAGCACTCGATACCGTCAACTATGAGCCCGGCAGAGGTGACCCCACAAAATGGGGTAAGTCCTCCGATAAATACAACCGTGTGGAGCGCTACTGGGGCAGCGTTGCCTATCTGGACGGCGTGCATCCGAGCGTCATCACCGGGCGTGGCTACTACGCCCGTCTGACAGCAACCGCCTATTCCGTAGAAAACAAAAAGCTCAAAAAGCTCTGGACTTACGATTCCGGCACCTCCAATGCCTCCGATAATGCTTTCGGTGACGGCAATCACAATTCCATGGTTGCAGATGTGGACGGTGACGGCAGGCACGAGATTGTGTCAGGCTCTGCTATCATCGACGACAATGGCAAGCTCTACTACACCACCAACCAGGGACACGGTGATGCAATGCATGTCGGAGATCTTGATCCGGCAAATCCCGGCACCGAGGTCTGGATCTGTCATGAGGAAAGCAGCTCTGGCTATGGTGTCACCCTCTACGATGCCGACCAGAAGAAGATTCTCTACCACCAGAACGGCGCCGGCGACACCGGACGCTGCTGTGCCGACAATGTATGGGCAGGCAATCCCGGTGCAGAATGCTGGGGCAACAAGCTTTCGGATAACTCCACGCCCGTAGTCAGCACAAACGGTACCGTGCTCAACTGCCGCCGCCCTGCGATCAACTTCCTGAGCTACTGGGACGGCGACCTGGAGCGTGAAATACTTGACGGCTATACCGATTCCCCGGCCACCATCTCAAAGATGACCGGTGATGCCGGCAAGACCACCATCACAAACCTGCTTGTCACAGACGGCTACTACACCTGCAACACCACCAAGGGCACGCCCTGCCTTTCCGCCGATATCTTCGGTGACTGGCGTGAGGAACTGATTGTCCGCAAGGCAGACGGCTCCGGCATCCGTATCTATACAACGCCCTACGATACCGATTACCGCATCCAGTGCCTGATGCACGACCCGCAGTACCGCTGCCAGGTTTCCTCGCAGAACACTGCCTACAACCAGCCCCCGCACACAAGCTTCTTCCTTGGCACAGGCTATGATCTGCCCGCACGGCCTGCCTGCACGGTACTGGGCGGGAATCCCGTCCCGGTTGGCAAGCAGGGGCTCACGATGGATACCAATAAAACCTACATCATCCGGAATGCCGGCTCCGGGCTTGACCTTGAGGTGGAAGACAGCAGGGCAGAGAACGGCACCAATGTCCGGCAGGGAACTACCGGCGGCAATCTCTGGACACTGCAAGAAGCCGGTGACGGGTACTACTATATCTATTCCGCACTTGGCGACGGCAAGACCTTCCTGCTTGACATCGACTACGGCAAGACCGAAAACGGCACCAACATCGGTATCTGGAGCAATACGGACAGCGATGCGCAGCTTTTCAAATTTGTGGACAACGGTGACGGCACAGTCGGCATCGTCACGAAGGTAACAAACGACCAGTCCGGTATCGGCGTGACCGGTGCATCCAGGGAGGAGGGCGCCAATGTCATCGAATGGGCATGCAATGACAGTGCAGACCAGAAATGGCAGCTCCTTCCCTACATTCCACCGCTGAACGGCAAGCTGATCCGGAACCTTCAGGTTGCAGAGGATGCCTATTATCAGGCATGGCGGATTGACGAAGCAGCAAACGGCAGCGCTGTCTTTGGTGACCGGGATGTGACATTCCTCACACTCCCAGCTTCTCTTTCCGGCGCTGAACAGATTGTGACAGCGTGTGATGCCAAAAATACCGCAGGCGATCTGGCGACCTTTACCGCTGCACAGGATATCACCGTCTATGTGGGACTTGACAAGCGGCTGGAGACAGTGCCTGCATGGATGAGCGACTATGCCAAGACCGATCTGACGGCGGAGAACAACAATGATGTCACATTTGAATTCTACCAAAAGGCCGTGAAAGCCGGTGAAACCGTGACACTTGGCACCAACGGACAGAGCGCTTACTGTGTCAACTACACAGTACTTGTCGCCGCAGCCGGAAACTCTCTCCGGGGTGATGTGAACGTGGACGGCAAGTATGATGTGGCCGATATTATTGCACTCCAGAAGTGGCTGCTTGCTGTTCCGGACAGTACCCTGAAGAACGGCATGGCAGGCGATTTCGATGACAACGGCGTCCTCGACGTCTTTGACCTGGCGCTCATGAAACGGGCGCTCCTTGCACGGTAATAAGCGCTCCGATAAAACGCCCCCGGATCAATGAAATGCACCCCTTTGTCAGACTATGCGGTATCATAAAGATATACCGCTTCAAAGTCTGACGAAGGGGGGCATTTTTGCCTGATACTGATTTTTCATCAAGCTGTTGAAAGGGCACGGTGAGAAGCGTGCACCACCAGCTCTGTGCGGTATTGCCCTAACAACTTAGCGAAAACAAAACTGCGGGTACCGTCTGAAGAACAATGGATATCCTGCAATAGCGCAGCATATGCCAGAGATCCCGGAAAATGCAAGCGGTATCCTTGCACAGATTTCAGACTGCGTGCCTGCCCGAATCGTTTGCCGGGCATGCGGTCTGCCGTTCCTGCATCCTCTGCCAACTGAAAAAACTGTAGATGTCATTGATAAGAAATACGGCAAAGCAAACGACGACAGAGATATATCTTGTGTCTTTCATGCTCGCCATCACCCACAGAACAATCAGCACAATGTCATTGGCGGAGTAGGCAATGGCATAGAACGGACTGCGCCGGAACGTCAGATAGACGGCGATGAAGCTTGTGGTGACAGACAGTGTACTCGGAATGAGGTTTGCTGTATGGAAGGCTTTCAGGATGAAGTAGAAGCCTGCCGTGACAATTGCGGCAAGAGCGAACAGCCCCAGGGTTTCTGCTTTGTGGATGGTGTTGACTCTGACCTCTGCTTTGTTGTCCTGAAAGGGATGCTTCAGCCAGGCGATCAGTGCAACTACCGCCATCGGCATTGTCATGCCGAGATAGGTCACCATTTCCCCGTAATAGGCGAAACGGAAGGAGAGGATCCCATATAATAAGCTGAACAGAATCACAAGTACCTGACCGGCAGGATTGCCCTTGGCATTGAGAATCAGGTAGGTTACACCGATCAGGGAAGCACACAGAGTCAGGACATTTTCCCTGTCGAACAGCAAAAATGCCCCCAGCACCAGAACGGTGGAAACGCCCCATAACAGAAGCTCGGATTTTGTAAAATAGGTTTTGATGCGTTGTATCATAATGACCTCCTGAAAAAAGCACCTGCCTACACATCTTCTAAGACCTAATGATGTGTAAACAGATGCTTTCTGCATCAGCTACCCGGTGGCAGCAACGATTCGGTTGTGATTCTGATTATAGCACAAATGAGAGAACTTGTCAAGTCTGTCCCGGAGAAGCTGCGAGGGAGCTGGGCTGAAGATGCTGCACAGCCTTTCCGAATCTGCTTTTGCCCCCTGCACCCGCTGACCGCATCACTTTGACTGTCTGCGTAGCCAGTCCATCAGCACATCAACGATGTAATTCTGCTCCTCCGGATTCAGCGCTTTTCCGGCAGGGATATGATGCCATTTTTCCAGACAGCCACGGCAGCAGCATCCTGTGGCGTGCTGTGCAAGAAAGACAGGGTGTCCCTTCATCGGAGTCTGTTTGCCGTCATGTTCGGGATTCTCCGCAGACAGCCGCCTGGCAACAAAATCCTGCGCATGACGGCGTATCGTATCCATGCCCTTTTCAGCAATATACGCCCTATCCTGAGCAGACAGATGGAAGCGGCTTCTGAACTCTGATCTGCTTAGTCTGTCAAACAAAGCTGCCCGCTCCGGAAGCTGATACCGGATTGCCTCTGCCGAACCGGTGCCGGGAATATAGCTGTACCCTGATTTTTTCGCTTGGTGCATCTGTATCTTCCGGTCGATGTGATAAACTTTTCCGTCCTTCCGGAATACGGCACCCGTCTGTTTGAACGTAAACGGCACGCCATTGCGGATACATGCACGCCGCACCTCCTGAATCCATCGGAAATCGCAGAGTCTTGCGTTCTTTCCGGACTCTCCGCCGCAGATGACATGTTCAATCTTACCCGATGCAAGATATTGTTCCATGTGGATTTCTTCAAGCATCGGCTCACAGATCACCTCACGGTGTCTGATCGGGAGTTCCAGCAGAATCGGGAGTCTGTAGTCTGTTCTGTTCTGGTTCTCACAGGTGCTGCATATAGTCACATGCTCCCAGCCGTCACCCCAGTCCGGCGGAATGCACTGCATGAATCTGTCTATCCGCTTGGTGATGATTTGGAATTGCAGATCATCCCTCTGCCGGATCATATCCCAGCATTCCTGACGCCATGCATCCGCTGTATCCAGAAAGAAATCCGATGTCATACAGGCAAACACGATCCCGCCAGCCGCAGTCAGCTTATAGTCTCTCTGACGGTTCTTTTTCAGCGGCAGACGAAAGTCGCCGCTTTTTGCAACGACTGATGCATCCTTGCCGATGCTTTCATCCCGTCTGTAAACATAGCAGTTTGCGCATCCCGGACTGATCTTATGGCAGCCGTGCCACGGATTCCAGATCTGCATAGGCTCCTCCTTTCAGGCGTTTACGGAGAAATACTCCGTCCCGGTTTCAATGCGCCCTGGTGGCTGCGGATGATGAGCCGTATGGTCTGGTACAGATCAGGTTTGAGCTTTTCCAGGCTGCATGGCTCCTGGTAGAGAATTGCGGAATAGCATGCACCGGATACCAGCTCTATAATCAGAAACAGCATCGTTTCCGGGTCACGGAACATGTACGGCGAATCGCTGAGCATTTTTGCATAGACATCCCCGAAGTTGACATCCTCCTCCATCACTGGTGAAGTCAGCGCCGTTTTGAACAGCCCCCAGCTCAGATTCTTGGAAATGAATGTCAGCAGCGCCTTGTTTTCGTTGAGCTGACCGATGATATTGTCGATAATCCGGATGATCTTCTCCTCAATATTCAGCGTTTCCCAGTCCGGCTGCTGTTCCAGGGTGCTGACCGCCGCACGGAAAAGCTGGCTGGATTTGTGGGAGATAAGCTTGTTCCGGATGTCATACTTGTCCTTGAAATAGAGGTAGAATGTTCCCTTTGCCACGCCCGCACTGGCCACGATATCAGCAATGGAGGTCTTGCTGAAGCCTTTGGTAGTAAAGTGCTCAAAGGCCGTATTCAGCAGGGAACTCTCCTTGCGGCGCTTATTGAGTTCCAGTTTTCCCATAGCATTCACCTCTGGCTGAATGGATTCTTTTCTTCATTATACAGGATTCTTTTGCGTCTGTCAAGATTTAATAAATGACCAATAGTCATAATTATTCCGGGCAGTTTTTGTTCAATCCTCCAAAAATATGACTGTTGGTCAATTTTATCTCCGAAAGATATTGACTAATAGTCATTTTTGTAATATACTGATTACAGAAATAGGGAGATCTCCCTGGAAAGGATATGATACAATGCTGAAGTTCGGTGAATGGGTTGTAAGGCACAAGCTGCTGATTCTGATTCTTGGACTTGCGCTTGTAGTGCCGGCAGCGTTCGGCTACCTGAATACCCGGGTCAATTACGACATTTTGTCCTATCTGCCGTCCGATCTTGAAACGATGCAGGGGCAGGACATTCTGAAGGAGGAGTTTGGAAAGGGCGGCTTCTCATTTGTCATGATCGAGAGCATGCCTGACAAGGACGTTGTCAAGGTGCACGAACAGCTCGAAGCTGTAGACGGTGTTGCTGAAGTGCTCTGGTACGATTCTCTTGCAGACATCTCTGTCCCGAAGGAGATTCTGCCGGAGAAGGTCTATGACTTCTTCAATTCCGGTGATTCCACGCTGATGGTCGTGTTCTTTGAAGACACAACCTCTGCTGATTCCACAATGGACGCCATCGACGAAATGCGTTCGATCACCTCCGGGCAGTGCTTCATTTCCGGTATGAGCGCCGTGACCACTGATATGAAGCACCTCTCCGACAGTGAAACTGTCGGCTATGCGCTGATTGCGGTGCTCCTGACCTGCATTGTGCTGGCGCTGACGATGGATTCCTTCCTGATTCCGGTCTTCTTCATGCTGGACATCGGGCTTGCGATTATCTGGAATCTTGGCTCTAACTTCTTCCTCGGAGAGATTTCCTTCCTGACCCAGGCGCTCTGTCTGGTGCTGCAACTCGGTGTGACGATGGACTACTCCATCTTCCTCTGGCACAGCTACAAGGAAAAGCAGCAGACCTACAGTGACCATGGTGAGGCAATGGCACACGCCATTGCGCAGACCATCACCTCTGTGGTCAGCTCCTCCTTCACGACCGTAGCGGGATTCCTGGCGATGTGCTTCATGAGCTTCACGCTCGGACTTGATCTCGGCATCGTGATGGCGAAGGGCGTAGTCCTTGGTGTGATTGCGTGTGTAACAGTGCTTCCGGCGATGATTCTGGTATTTGACAAGGCCATTGCAAAGACCTCGCACAAGGATCTGCTCCCGGAGTTCAGAAAGGTTCCGGCATTCATCACAAAGCATTTTGCACTGTTCCTGACAATCGGTCTGGTGCTTCTGTTTCCGGCCGTCTACGGCAACCAGCACTATGATGTGTACTACAATCTTGACAGCACGCTCCCGGCAGAGCTTGACAGCATGGTTGCCAATTCGAAGCTTTCCGAGGAGTACAATATGAACAGCACCCACATGCTGCTGATTGACAGCTCGATGGATGCAAAGACCTGTGAGAAGATGCTGGAGGAAATGAAACAGGTGGACGGCGTCTCCTTCACGCTGAGCTACAATTCCCTGATCGGTACCGCCATTCCGGAGGAGGTCGTCCCTGACCGTCTGAAGGAAGCGCTGAAGAGCGGCGAATACCAGCTTATGATGATCGGGTCGGAGTACAAGGTTGCATCCGATGAGGTCAATGCACAGGTCGCCCGCCTGAACACCATCGTCAAGCAGTACGACAAAAATGCGCTGCTGATCGGTGAAGCGCCTGCCACGAAGGATCTGATCGAGATTACCGCACATGACTTCAAGG
>JAFXOO010000104.1 GCA_017528675.1 Oscillospiraceae bacterium
CCTGTATCCCGGAACCCCCCGCGTTCCGTTTTTACTTATTATATCACAAACGCCGTCCTGATGCACTACCTCCGGACATAAAAATGCGCTTCCGTACCGGAAGCGCTTTTCTCTGCTGAAGCTTATGCCTCATCCTCATCATCGTCATACGCACCGTCGTTTTCCTCACCGACTGCTCTCATGGAGAGAGAAATGCGCTGGCTTTCCTCGTCGATATTGGTGATCTTTACAGTTACCTCATCGCCAACAGAAACAACATCCTTGACGTTCTCAACACGGCGGTTTGCGAGCTGAGAAATGTGAATCAGGCCGTCCACGCCGTCAATGATCTGTGCAAATGCACCGAAGGAAGTGATAGATACAATCTTGGCATCCACGATATCGCCTACGGCGAAGTTGCTCATGAACTTCTCCCACGGATTATCCTCTGCCTTCTTGTAGCCAAGGGAAATACGCTCATTTTCCTGGTCAAGATCCTTGATGTAAACCTTCAGGGTATCACCAACGGATACAACCTGAGACGGATGCTTGATGCGGTTCCAGCTCAGCTCAGAAATATGAACCATGCCGTCAATGCCGCCCAGGTCTACGAATGCGCCGTAGCTGGTCAGGCTCTTAACCTCACCCTCGTACTCCTTGCCAACCTCAGCAGTCTCCCAGAACTTCGCCTTTGCAGCTTCCTTCTCTCTGCGGGAAACAGCCTTGATAGAACCAACTGCGCTCTTTCTGCGCTCCGGAGCCTCGATGATGACAAACTTCACCGTCTGACCCTTCAGGCCGTCAAGAGAAGCCTCTCTCGGCAGACCGGTCTGGGATGCGGGAATGAAGATGCGAACGCCCTCATAGAACACGTTCACGCCGCCCTTGACAACAGCAGCTACCTCAGCTTCGAGAACAGTGTTCTCCTCCTTTGCCTTGATAACCTTCTCAATGCCTGCCTGCTCGTCTACTCTCTTCTTGGAGAGCGTAGCAATACCGTCCTGATCAGAAACCTTGACGACGATCAGGTCCAGCTCGTCACCGACTTTTACAAGATCCATCGGCTTCTTGGAAGGATCGCTGGACAGCTCAGATGCCGGTACGGTACCTGTCTGCTTGGTACCGAGGTCAACGATTACTTCGCTGTTGTTAACCGTCATAACGATGCCCTTAACTCTTGCCCCCGTATGTAATTTCTTGAAGGTCTCATCGACTGCCTGTGCAAAGTCGATATCCTCCTCAGTAATGTTGTTCTTGTTCAGAATCTCGTCCATGGTGTTTACTACCTCCTTAATTATATGCGCCGGTGTCGATGCACCAGCCGTAATGCCGATATGCTCAGCATTAAATAGGTCTAAAGTGTCAAGCTCGTCCGCATGCTCAATCAGATACGTCCTGCAAACACCGGCGCAGATATCATACAGCTTCCTTGTGTTGGAGCTGTGTCTGCCGCCAATGACGATCATCAGATCGCATACCGCAGCAAGTGCCGCTGCTTCTGCCTGGCGCTGCCCCGTCGCAGAACAGATCGTATCATACATCTCAATACTTGGATCATGTTCAGGAAGAACCTTTAAACACTCTCCCCATACTACCTTATTATACGTTGTTTGCGAAATAATTGCAAGCTTTTTTTGCTTTTTTTCAGCAAAAATAGCTTTTAGCACAACTTCGTCCTCAAATACAGCCCAATTTTGTGCACAGTGCCCAGTAATTCCTGGCACCTCTGGGTCATGTTCATCACCGGCAATCAGAATATCATAGCCCTCTGCCGTCTTTTCCTCCGCTATTTTGTGAATGCGGGACACAAACGGGCAGGTGGCATCAATGACGGGATTTCCCATCGCAGCGATCTCCTCATAGACCGCCTTCCCGACGCCGTGAGAGCGGATTACTGCATATTCCCCCGGACGCAGCTCGGAAGGCTGCTCAATCACCCGTGCACCACGGGCAATCAGATCATTCACCACATCGTTGTTATGGATGATCGGACCGAGCGTGGCGACCTGCCTGCCTTCGGCAAGTGCCTTGTACACCATCTCCACCGCACGGTTCACGCCGAAGCAGAAGCCGGCGGTCTTTGCAACTGTCAGCTCAGCCATCCTGGTTTTCCTCCTTTGCATTGTTCATCGGGAGTGCTTCAGGCTCATCCACAAGTGCCCTGATGCCGTCCATGATCGGCGGCACCACATTGCGCTTGAGCGTCCGGAGCAGTTCCTTGTCCGTAAGCCCTTCCTCAAGCGTGAGTGTCCCCGCCGGAATGGGCGCACCGACCCGCACCACGATCTTGCTGCGGAAGTGCAGCTTGCCGGTGAAGGTGATGCCGACCGGAATGACATCCACCCCCGCCTTGGCAGCAATCAGCGCAACGCCGGTCTTGCCCCTGC
>JAFXOO010000105.1 GCA_017528675.1 Oscillospiraceae bacterium
AGCTGGTCGATGAAGCAGAACACGCATTTATTGCGGCAGCTCTGCTTCTTGTCCATGAGAAAGCTTGCAAATTCAAGGCCGATGTCGTCATATTCATCCTTCCGGATCCGAACCTCCCGCTGCCTGCCGTCCTGCGCAATGACCAGAGTCAGGTCTGTCTCTGCCGCATAGAACATATAGTCAAGCACATCCCGCACAGGATGGCCGTTGATGGAGACAAGCTGCTCACCGGCACGGATGCCTGCCCTGTCCGCAGGAGAATGGGGCAGGATTCGGGTAATAGGTACCATGACACAGCGCCTCCTTTCTACGACAATACCCGGGATCCGCCGAAATACTGCATGTATCAGGGGGATTCCGGGTTCCAATGCTTATTCTTCCTGATGGGTCTGCTCCCAGCCCTCCAGCGAGAATTCCTCCGGGGCTACCGGCAGCAGCGTGAAGGTATAGCGCACCTCACCCATATCACCGGTCAGAACGCCGTTCGCATCCGGGCCGGACATGGCATAGATTGTGGCCGCATCCGAACCATCCATATGGAACGCCACATCAAGCCGGGTCTGCTCGCAGGTAAAGCTGTAGGAAAAGCCCGCTGTAAGGAACGTACCACTGCTTTTATCGTTGAACACATAGTATTCACCCGTTGATTTCCCGTCGATGCGTGCTTCATAGACGCCCCTGCCGAACCAGGCGAAATCCGCATCCCGGTTCTCAGCCGGAGCAGCATCCTCCAGAACGGGAGCAGCAGGCTCCGCCTGCACTGCATCGAGCGGCGGTGCATCCAGCTCGTCCTCAGACACTTCGAGCGGGGGTGCGGTCATCTCCTCCTGAACCGCATCGAGCGGCGGTGCAGTCATTTCCTCCCCGGCCGGATCCGCCATTGAAACGTCCTCAAGTGACGGTGCCGTCATTTCTGTCCCGCTATTGAATGCAGCAGTCTGTTCCGTCATCGTTCCGCAGCCGCAGCAGAGCACTGCCACAGCCGCAAGCAGGATTACGCTTTTTTTCATTCTAACATCTCCTGGTATCAGATCACCGGGTCTTCAGAACCCGAAAATAAAAGCGGAGAGAAGTTACCCGCTCTCCGCCCTCTTGCTTATTCAGCGCTCAGCTTCAGAACATCAACGCCCTTGTAGAAGCCACAGTTCTTGCAAACCTTGTGCGGAGCCTTCAGCTCGCCGCAGCGATCGCACTTGCACATTGCCGGCGCATCGAGCTTCCAGACTGCGCTGCGTCTCTTGTTCTTTCTTGCCTTGGATGTTTTTCTCTTCGGTACTGCCATGGTTGGCACCTCCTTCTTCCGGTATACGCCGGTGTTTTCTCAATTCATTCCTGACCGTTCAGACATCCGCATTCGGTCTCGTTCCTGTCGCAGCCGCATACCGGGCAGAGTCCCTTGCAGTCCTCTTTGCACAGCATTTTAGTGGGCAGCTCCAGCAGCAGATCCGTCACTGCGATCTCCTCCGGATCAATGCTCTCTGCCTGCGCAATGATGTAGTCCTCCTCATCCTCCTCGGATTCGAGCATCCGTACCACGACATGCTCCTCCTCATAGGCAAAGTCCTGCACCGTTTCCTTCAGGCAGCGGTCACATGTGACAAGCAGGGAAAATGTGATGTTGAGCTTCAGCAACACAACGCCTGCGTGATTGGCAATGCTCCCCTCGACCTGCACAGGCGAGTGGAATTCATACCCATGCACCTCGGCAAGGCGCTCCTCAGATACGGTAAAACCGATTTTTTCGGAGGTACCGGGAACATTCAGTACATTCTTGATATTCATCAGCATACTTGTCCCCTCATTTCCTACAGAGCATCACAGATTTTATTATAGCGGAAATTTCGCTGTTTGTCAAGTACTTTTTCGGATTTTTTACGGAAAACACGGAGACCGGCGTACCGGTCTCCGGTTTTTCATACAATCTTACAGAATCTTACAGATACTTGGTCACAGACTCCGGAAGATCTGCAACGTCTGCGGATACGGTGAAGGTCACAAGTGTGTCCTTGCCGGTGAGCTTGTCGAGCTTTGCGAACATGTTGCCCAGCTCATC
>JAFXOO010000106.1 GCA_017528675.1 Oscillospiraceae bacterium
CGGCCGACCCAGTATGCCCAGTTCCAGCCCTTGGACTTCGGGGTAAGGACATCGTTCTCGAACTTCCAGTTGACCAGATCCTTGGACGAATAGCAGGAAACGGAGACAAATGCCGTATCGCTGTTCTTCTTGGTCGGGCTTGCGGCATAGGTCTCAGCGCCCTTGTAATGTACGCCGTACCAGTAATAGGTATCGCCGAATTTGAAAATGCCGCCGCCCTGCGAGTAGATGTTGTTGCCCTTGGTGTCCTTCCAGAAGCAGTCGTTCACGATAAGATCTCCGGCTGCATTAGCCGGCATCGCAGGAAATGCCGGCTGCGAGGTGAACAGCATCGCACAGCCGAGCAGAGCTGAGCCGATCCTTGCGGATAGTCTGGTTTTTTTCATAATAACGCCCCCTTGAAATGTTATTGGTTTGAGATCACTTTCATCACGTTCATTTCTGTTATCCCAATTATAAACCATTTCAAGGGGCTTGCCTATCGCATATCGTGTGCATTTCAGGCAAAGATCAGACAGTGACGATTTTGCGGATGCAAAATTGTGTCATAAGTTAGCGCATAACATGATACAAAAGAACAAAAAGCCGGAGCTGCTATGCTCCGGCCTTTTTAGAACCATGTGTACTGCGGTATTCCGACGGTGTCACACCCACAGATTTTTTGAATTGCTTCGTGAAATAGACATAAGAGGTATAGCCGCAGAGCTCTGCGATTTCCGTCACGCTCTTGTCCGAGCCTTTCAGATAGCGCTTTGCGAGCTCGATGCGCAGCTCGATGACCGTTTCGGTGATGCCCGTCCCGAAGAATTGCTTATACGCCTTCTGCAGATGTCCACGGCTGATGTGCAGGCGTTCTGCCATATCGTCAATGCGCCACTCCTGCTCGGGATGGGAGCGGATGTCTGCCTGCAGCGCACAGAGCCGCTCGAAGAGATCATTGCTCTCCTTGCGCTTCAGCGGCGCATAGGTGTACTGCACCCGCAGCATCGCCTGCTGCAAGAGAACATCCAGCGTCGCCGCCTGCGTGTTCTCCGCAATGCCGATGCTGAACACCAGCCGGTGCTGTCCGCTGCTGCGCTTGAGTGCGCCAAACAGCTCCTCTGCCAGTGCTGCACGGTCTGTCAGCACAGCAAAGCTGCCCTGCGTGATGCTGCAGCAGAGGTCGCCGTCCTGCAATTCCCGGCGCAGTGCATCAGAAAACTGCCGGATCCGCTCATGCAGCTCCTCCTGCGAAAGCTGACAGTACAGCAGCTTGAAATCCGTGATCTCGATGTAGAACAGATTCCGTTCCGACACGGTGCTGTGCGTTCCCATGACGGAATAGAGCGTCGGGAAGCCCGTGACCGGATTGGTCTGGAAGCTGTGCATGGCATGCACGCCAGCCTGCCGCCTTGTGTACAGCGTCAGGAGCGTGTCTGCGGCATTCTTGAAGCGGATGAACGTCTCATCATAGGCACACGGCCGCTTGCCAAAGCTCAGCGCCGCATAGCCGAAGCAGGTGGACTCGCTGTGCAGCGGCACAATATAATAGGCAGCGGGCGGCTTGGTCTCGTCTCCAAAAAACGACAGGATCTCCTGCGCCGGGAACGTGCTGTCAGTCATGTCGAGCGCACCGGTGCAGTGGCGCTGTGCCGCAAGATGCATGGTATCCTCCACAGATAGCGACCGCAGCGGGACAGAACCATCGCTCATGAACTGCACGAACGCATCCGTCAGGCAGATTGCAAAATGCTGCATCCGGTAAAAATAATACGCCTTGCCGGTGATCTCCCGGAGTGCTTCGGGGAAGCTGCTTTTCTCCATGAGATACAGCACGGTATCTTCCTGCTCGAACCCCCTTGCAAGAAGCGTCTGCATCTTTCCGGCACGGCGCTCCCGGCCGGTCTCCTGCGTAAAGCCCCTGCAGCCGCAGGTGATGCCGATTCGCAGTCCCTCGCTCCGGTCACGGACAAGCGCCGGGATGCGCCCCGTGATCGTCCGGTAGAGCCGGCGAAATGCATCTACGCCGAGCTGGAAATTGGCACGCCGATAGCTCGTGATGCGGCTGTCTGCGCCGAAATCCTGCATCTTGCAATCAAAGCCGACAACGGCGATGTCCTCCGGAACTCTCATGCCGCCGACGGTCAGCGCCTCAATGAGCGCCTTGGCACAGATGTCGTTGCCGCAGACAACTGCTTCGGGCTTGGTGAGGTTCCCGGCGAGGATGTCCGCCGCCATCTCCTTGGCGGAATCCGTCCAGAAATCGCCGTAGCGGTAATAACTTCGGTCATAGTGCAGACCGTGCTTCTCCATCGCCTCAAAATAGCCTGCAAGCCGCTGTACCGCATCCGGGAACGATGCCGGGCCTGTGAGGCAGTAGATCTTCTGATAGCCGTGCTCCTCAATCAAATGCTCCGTGAGACGCTGGAACGGGCGGCAGTCATCGGCAGCGGTATTCTCAAAGCAGGGGTGTACATCCCCCGCATCAATGGTCATGACAGGCTTTCCGGTCGCTTGCAGCAGCTTGTCAATCTGCGCACGGAGCGCCGGATTGAAGAGGAAGCGGGAATCATACAGAAATCCGTCAAACCGTCCGGAGCGCACCAGCCCGAA
>JAFXOO010000107.1 GCA_017528675.1 Oscillospiraceae bacterium
AAGTGGCAGTCCGAGGGCGTGGAGGGCTATACCATCGAGGAAACAGAGATGGATACCCACGGCACAAAGATTGTACTGGAGCTGATGGAGGACTCCGACGAGGAGGGCTACAGCGAATTCCTCGAAACCTACCGCATCCAGGGGCTTGTTAAGCGCTATTCCGACTATATCCGCTTCCCCATCCGGATGGAAATTTCCCACCGCCGCCTCAAGGAGGGCACGGAGGACGAGTACGAGGATGTCGTCAGCCTGGATACCCTCAACACCATGGTGCCGCTCTGGCGCAGAAACCGCACGGAGCTGACCGAGGATGACTATAACACCTTCTATCAGGAAAAGTTCATGGACTACATGCCCCCGATGGCCTATAAGCATGTCCACAACGAGGGTACCGTCAGCTATGATGCATTGCTCTATATTCCGAGCAAGGCGCCCTATGATTACTATACCCGTGAGTACGAGAAGGGCTTGCAGCTCTACACCAACGGCGTGCTCATCATGGACAAGTGTGCCGACCTGCTGCCGGATTACTACAGCTTCGTAAGAGGTCTGGTGGATTCCGAGGATCTGTCCCTGAACATCTCCCGTGAGATGCTCCAGCATGACCGTCAGCTCAGAGCCATTGCCAAGAGTATCGAAAAGACCATCAAGAACGAACTGACCCGCATGATCAAGAGCGACCGTGACAAGTACGAGCAGTTCTTTGAAGCGTTCGGCACACAGCTCAAGTACGGCGTCTATGCGGATTACGGCATGCACAAGGAGGAATTGCAGGATCTGCTGCTGTTCCGTTCTTCCAGAGGCGACAAGCCGATTACCCTTGCCGAGTATGTCGAGAACATGCCTGAGGAGCAGAAGGAGATCTACTATGCATCCGGTGCCACGCCCGAAGCCATCGCTGCACTCCCGCAGGCAGAAGCAGTCCTTGCCAAGGGCTACGAGATCCTGTACTTCACGGCACCTGTGGATGAATTTGCTGCCAAGCAGATGATTTCCTACAAGGAAAAGCCCTTCAAGTCCGTGACCGAGAGCGACCTCGATCTTTCCACCGAGGAGGAGAAGAAGGAGCTTGAGGAGAAGCAGACCGAGAACAAGCCGCTGCTGGAGGCTATGGGCGAGGCACTCGCCGGCAAGGTAGAGCGTGTGGCGCTGTCGAGCCGTCTGAAGTCGCATGCAGTTTGCCTGACGAGTGAGGGTGACCTGACGCTCGAAATGGAAAAGGTGCTCAACGCCATGCCGACTGATAAAAAGGTTCAGGCCAAGCTCATCATGGAGCTCAACCCGACACATCCTGTCTTTGCAAAGCTCACCGCCCTTCAGGGTACCGATGATGCGAAGGTTGCCAAGTATGCGAAGCTGCTGTATAACCAGGCGCTCCTGATGGAGGGTATGCCGGTGGAGAATCCGGCGGAATTTTCGGATCTGATCTGCGAACTCATGGCGTGACACCGGCGCTAAGGGCAACACTGCGCAGAGCTGGTGGCGCAGATGCGCCGCCAGGCCGTCTGACGGGCTTTGTGCGATGCTGCCTCAGCATCACTCTTTGCGGTATCATGCTGAAATCACCCGTTTTTCGCAAAACGGGTGATTGACATACCCGGCTCTCTGTGTTATACTATTGATAGCCTGAATCGCTTACTGGAGGAGATGCGGGCATGCACGATTGACAAGTGCGGGCAAGAAGGCCATAAAAGCGGTGGAAAAGCGGGGGCCTTCCGGCGGATCTGTGTTCCTCACTGCGGCATTGTGCACCGTTGCAGTTTGCGGAACAATTGCTGCCGGCATCGGACTTGTGACACGGCGCTGGTAAGTCTTGTTCAAAAAACACAAAAAGCCCGTCATCCGGCGGGCTTCTTGGTGTTTGCGGAAAGGAAAAGTAATGTTTGATAAGATCCTGCAATTTTTTGTGAGGCTCCTTCCGGGGCCGCTGAAGAAGCTCTATGATAAGTATGAGGAGCTGGTTGTGTACATCTATTACGGCTTGCTGACGACGATTCTGAACATGATCGTGCAGTTCGTGATGCAGTTTGCGGTGATGAGCCTTGTCTCGTGGGATGCCAAGCTCGAAACCACGATCTCGACCAGCACCGCATGGGTCGTGGCAGTCATCTTTGCATTCTATGTGAACAAGCGCTATGTGTTCAAGAGCGAGAGCAAGGCGGCAAAGACACTGATCTGGGAATTCTTCACCTTTGTCGGCGCACGGGCACTGTCCTACTTCATGGAGCTGGGTATCATGATCGTGGGCACCTTCTTCTATCATGACAATCTGACGGATACGGATAATCCCTGGATTTATGCCATTTTCAAGTTCATTGCGCAGGTGGTCGTGACCCTGGCAAACTACTTCTTCTCGAAGCTTGTCGTATTCCGCAAGAAAAAGACTGCGCCTGCGGAAGAAACCCCAACAGACACCACGGAGGACTGACCTATGGATATTTACGAGAGAACCCCGCATTATTACGAGACTGACCAGATGAAGATCGTGCACCATTCCAATTATATCCGCTGGTTTGAGGAGGCACGCATCCACTACCTGGATGCAGTCGGTATGAGCTTTGCCGAACAGGAGGCATCCGGCATTGTGTGCCCGGTGCTCACGGTCGATGCGAAATACATCCAGATGGTGCGTTTTGGCGACACTGTGCAGATCATCACACGGCTGAACCTGTACAACGGCCTGCGCTATGGCTTTTCCTACGAGGTGCGGGACAAGGCAACAGGTGAACTGCGCTGCACCGGTACCAGCACACACTGTTTCCTCGACACCGAAGGGAAAATCATCAAGGTCAAGCGGGACTATCTCCCGATGCACGAGGTGCTCACGAAGTATCTTGCGGCAGATCAGCAATGACAGACTCGCCCTGTACGGATTGTGCAGGGCGAAGCTTATGTCATACTATTTCAAAAGAGAAGGAGGCAACCCATGCTTTACATCATGCGGCATGGCACCACGGACTGGAACGTTCTGCACAAATTGCAGGGCAGGACAGATATTCCTCTGAATGCCGAGGGAAAGGCGCTTGCCGAACAGGCGGCGCGGGAGTACAGCGGCGTTCATTTCGACATCTGCTACTGCTCTCCGTTATCCCGTGCGAGGGAAACGGCGGAGATTGTTCTGCGGGGCAGGGAAGTACCGATCCTCACGGATGACCGCCTGACGGAGATGTGCTTTGGCATCTGCGAGGGAACCCAGAGCTGCTTTACCCAGACCGAGAGCCCCGTGAAAACACTGTTTTTTCACCCGGAGCAGTACACCAATCCGCCGGAGGGGGCGGAAAGCCTGGAGGAATTGTTCGCAAGGACAGGCGCATTCCTGCGGGAGGTGGCGGAACCTGCACTTGCCGCCGGCAAGGATGTCCTTATTGTCGGACATGGTGCGATGAATTCCAGCATCATTTCCCAGATCCGCAAGCTGCCGCTCTCTGAATTCTGGAGTGCCGGGATCGAAAACTGCAAGCTCATGCGGCTGAAATGATGCCAAATTCTGGCTCGTTTGACATAGGAAGGTCTTCTTTTTACTGTTAAATCAATTAACAAACGTGCCAAAAGCCGCTGATTTTGTTTTACTCAATGTAAAAAAAGCCTGTAATACAACGTTTTCGGGCTGCTGCAAACGGCTTGCTATACAATGTGTAATGATGTGTGACATAATATTTGTCGAAATCGTCAATTGCAAGCCCGGTCAAAATCGGGTATACTATAAATTATGGGACTGTGCGGGCAGACTGTGCCCGTACCCAGCCAAACCAAACGGGAAAGGAGATGCTCCGGCGTTTGCGGAGCGAATGTGAAAGAAATGGCTGCAATTGATTCCAACGAATTCAAGAAGTTCAAGAAAATGTTCAGTGAGAGACTTCAGACAAAGTTCAATGTCTCTCCGGATGAGGCATCTGACCAGCAGGTTTATGAGGTGCTGTCTTCTCTGGTAGTGGAGTATCTGAAGAACAAGCGCCGTAAGTTTATCAATGGCGTACACTCTGCCGGCAAGAAGCAGGTATACTATCTCTCGATGGAGTTCCTGATGGGACGTTCCCTGAAGACCAGCCTGTACAATCTCGAAATGGCTGACAAGGTCAAGGAGATGCTGGCGGACTTCCATATCAACATTGACAAGATCTATGAGTGCGAGCCGGATGCCGGCCTCGGCAACGGCGGTCTCGGCAGACTGGCTGCCTGCTACCTCGACGGTATGGCAACGATGGCAATGCCGGCGATGGGTCACTCCATCTGCTATGAGTATGGTATCTTCAAGCAGAAGCTTGAGGACGGCTGGCAGACTGAGCTGCCGGATAACTGGCTTCCGGGCGGCTCCGTATGGCTCGACCCCAAGCCGGAGAAGGCTGTGGAAATCCACTTCGAGGGCGAGCTGAACGAATACTGGGATAACCAGTACCACCACATTTCCCATGTGAACTACAACACCGTCATGGCAACGCCTGTGGATATGTATGTATCCGGCTATGACAGCCCCGGTGTTTCCGTGCTGCGTCTGTGGAGCGCAAAGGCACCTTCCTTCAACATGGAGATGTTCAACCAGGGTGACTATGCCAAGGCGCTCGGTCAGAATTCCATGGCAAATGCCATTTCCAAGATCCTGTACCCGAACGACAATCACCTTGAGGGCAAGAGCCTGCGTCTGCGCCAGCAGTATTTCCTCTGCGCCGCAGCAATCGGTGACATTGTCAACACCCATATGAATGTGTACGGCACACTCGACAATCTGCACGAGAAGGTTGCCATCCACATCAACGACACCCATCCGACCCTTGCCATTCCTGAGCTGATGCGTATTCTGCTCGATGACTGCGGCTACGGCTGGGAGAAGGCATGGCATATCGTGACCAACACCTTTGCCTATACCAACCATACCGTCATGGCAGAGGCGCTTGAGAAGTGGGATGTCAACATGATGAAGCACATCATTCCGAGAGTGTTCTCCATCATTGTCGAGATCAACAACCGCTACTGCCAGCAGCTCATGGAGCGCAACGGCGGCGATTCTGCCAAGACCACGAGAATGTCCATCATCAAGGACAACACCGTTCATATGGCAACGCTCTGCGTGGTAGCTTCCCACAGCGTCAACGGTGTATCCAAGCTGCATTCCGAGATCATCAAGACCGATGTCTTTGCCGATGAAGCAAGAGACACGCCTCATAAGTTTAAGAATGTCACCAACGGCATCGCTTACCGCCGCTGGCTGTACCAGTCCAACCCCGGTCTGACAGCCCTGCTGCGTGAGAAGATCGGTGACGGCTTCCTGCGGGATGCTGCCGAGCTCAAGAAGTTTGCTGTTTTCGCAGATGACGCTGATGTGCTCGAACGCTTCATGGCGGTCAAGAAGGAGAACAAGGAGCGCTTTGCCAAGTTTGTCAAGCATGCCTCCAAGATTGACCTCAACACCGACAGCATCTTTGATGTACAGGTAAAGCGTCTGCATGAATACAAGCGTCAGCACCTCAATGTCATGAACATCCTGGCGCAGTATAACTATCTGCTGGAGAATCCGGATGCCGACTTCACGCC
>JAFXOO010000108.1 GCA_017528675.1 Oscillospiraceae bacterium
AAAGACAAACCCCGCTTTTTAGAAGAATGGCTCAAACGCAAGCAGCAGCTTTCCGGCACAGTACAAGGAGGCGGTCATTGATGAAGTTTACCCAGATGGATCTGTGGATGCTGGGAATCTTCTTCCCATCCGAGGAAGAAGAAACGATGTTCCTGGAGGTTCTCAACGAAGATTTTGAGATTCGCATGGGCTACAGGATCTCTGCACGGCTGGAATGTGAGACCCAGAGAGAGCTCTCGGACTCCGAATTTGAAGCATATATCGAAAGCTGGGTCATGCTCAATCAGACCGAAGCCAGGGATCTCATAAATGACTGCATGGAGGAAGTCCGTCAGGATGTCCTGAAGTACCGGGCGGAAATCCCCGGCATCCTTACTGAGCTCCCAGAGCATCTGCGCAGTCTCCCGCTCGATGACATGAACCTCACTGTCCGGTCCTACCACTGTCTGAAGGGCGCCGGCATCAACACGCTCGGAGAGGTTTTTGACTGCGAAGATCTGACGGCGATTCCTTATATACGCAAAAGGAATGTGGAAGAAATCCTCACCTCGCTCAGCAGGATGATCCGATAATACACAAGCGGGCCGCTTCCAGGCGGGCCGCTTCCGTCTGTCAGACAAGCTATTTTGCAGGGTTCAGGCCAGACAGGGTGCTCACCAGTGCGCCGGCACCAGAAAATGAACTCTGTCGGCAAGCTGTGAAAAAATATTTCTGTCATCCCGTCACATTCCGCATGATAATCCGTCTTGTATATCAGAAGGCGGTCTTCGTAAGCTGATTTCCGGCAGTCTGTAACCTTGTTTTCATCTGTGATACGACATTGATACTTGACAAGCACGCCAAAATCGTGTATAATAAGATGAACCCAAGGAAACTTGCAGCTATCGAGGAGCTTCACAATTCGTAAGCTGATACAAGAAAGGATGATTCACCATGAAGAATGTAATGAAAAAGGCTCTGGCGCTTTGCCTGCTTGCTGTGATTGCCGTTTCCGGCTTTGGCTGCGGCAAGAAGGGCAGCGACGAGGATACCTCCCGTGAGACCATCGACATCAACCAGACCAAGCAGGAGCTGACCTTCAACTACAGAACCGGCAACGTTGCCGATGCTGTTGAAGACAGTTCCGAAGGCGATCCTGTAGAAGCGCCTGAGTCTTCCGCCGCAGATGCCGCAAGCACGGCTGAGGCAGCTACAGAGATTGAGGAAGTGACTGAATTTGTCCCTGTGACAGATGACAAGGGTCAGGATGTCACCGATGCAAAGGGTGCCGTTGCAACGGAGCCCGTTGTCAAGGAGACCCGTGCAGTTGTGGTGGCAGACTCCAAGTCTGACAATGCACAGCAGGGCGGTGACCAGCAGGGTGGTGACCAGCAGAGTAACAACCAGCAGGGCGGCGGTCAGTCCAACTATACACCCGCTTATGACACCTGCAAGGCGTATTGGCTGGATATGAGTCAGATGGGCGACTACACCTTCAACGGTGAGCTGCTTTCCATCACCTTCAAGGTCAATGACAATGTACCGGACGGCAATTATCCGGTATCCATCTCCATGACAGATATTGCAAGCTGGGATCTGGTGAAGTATGAGCCGACCAAGATCAATGGTGAGCTTGCCGTCAACACCACCCCCACATCTCAGGAGGATATGCCCTCCGATGATTTTGCGCTCAAGATCAACAGTGTTGCTGCCAAGCAGGGTGATGTTGCGACCATCACAATGGATCTTGCCAACAATCCGGGCTTCTGCGGCTTCGTCATTGATATCCAGTATGATACCAATGCAATGACCATTATTGATGCAACGGCCGGCAAGGACTTTGATGCGGCTGTCAACCTGGTCAGCTAAGATATGACAACAACGCCGAATGCACCGGGTTTTCCCGGAGCATCCGGCGTTTTCTTTATCTACTCAGCAACAGGATACCAACTGTGAGATAGGCTGCATATGCCGTCCACAGCACATAGGGAATGTTCAG
>JAFXOO010000011.1 GCA_017528675.1 Oscillospiraceae bacterium
GGCACATCTGCTTGCATCTTTTCCGTCATCTTGCACAGAAATTCCTTGCTGGGCGCCAGCCCAGCGGCGTCATTTCTATACAATCTGACGAAAAATCTGACTGCGCATCTGCACCACCAGCTCTGTGCGGTGTTGCCTTAAAACACCCACCCCGTTTTCGGTGAAAACCTGGCGGCAACTGAAAAAGCCTCCGCAGCGGCGGAGGCCATTCGGATTCAATGCTTCAGATACGATCTCACCAGAACCTGCAACAGCTCGTCACGGTCAATGTGGCGGATAAGATTCCGGGCATTGTTGTGCGTGGTGATGTAGGTCGGATCCTCAGAAAGGATGTAGCCGACGATCTGATTGATGGGATTATAGCCCTTCTGGACAAGCGCATCATAGATGATAGTCAGAGTCCGTTTGAGTTCGATTTCCCGTTCTTCGTTCATTGAAAATGTCATTGTCTTATCGAACATGATGCTTTCCCCCTTGCGGAATGTATTACTATTCTTATTATAACTGATTTCGTCTGACATCACAAGAGTTTCTGATGGATTTGTTTTTGGATTCTACGTTTTGCGGAAAAACAGCACTCGTTTTTTGTTGAATACGCACAAAATCAGCAGCCGGAGCCAAGCTCATGCGGCGGCAATTCTCTGTGTGAGCGCAGCTTTTTTTGCCGCTTCGGGATGCCGTGCGGATCAGACCGGCACGGCAAACTGATTTTTTATCACTATCATCTGTCGTATCAGATTGACATTTCCCGGCAGCTATGCTATAATAAATACAATCATTTTGTGCAGGAGGCAAGGAGGAATGACCAATGCTGCAAATTGATCTGAGTGGTAAACTTGCGCTTGTGACCGGTGCATCCGGGGAGCTTGGACGGGTGATTGCACGGACACTGGCGGAATGCGGTACTGATGTGGCAGTGCATTACTGCGGAAGCCGTGAGAAGGCGGAACAGACAGCGGAAACTGTCCGCAGCTTCGGCAGGCGGGCACTGGTTGTACAGGCGGATGTGACCGATTCTGACAGTGTGCAGGCCATGCAGCGCATCGTGAAGGAGGAACTCGGCTCCGTGAACCTGATCGTTGCCAATGCGGTGATCCAGTATCCGTGGACAAGCATCCTTGCGCAGCCGCTTGCGGATTTTGAGAGTCAGTTTGCATCCTGTGCCATGCAGACCGTCCATCTGGCAAAGGCGTTTCTGCCCGACATGATTGCGCAGCACTACGGCCGTTATGTGGCGATCAATACGGAGTGCGCAGCAATGGCGGAGCCCGGTGTCGGTGCGTATACGGCCGGGAAGCGGGCGCTTGACGGCGTGGTGCGCTGTCTTGCCAAGGAGGTCGGCAAAGACGGCATTACAGTCAATCAGGTAGCGCCCGGCTGGACGATTTCGGAACGTGACAGGACGAATCACACCGAACAGGCACCGGAGTATGAAGCAACTGTTCCGCTCGGCAGGCGTGGTACAGACCAGGAAATTGCCAATATGACTGCATTCCTGCTGTCCGATCTGGCAAGCTTTACCACCGGCGCCTATATTCCGGTCTCCGGCGGCAGAGTGATGCCGGCGATATGAGCATGTCAACCATACCGAACGGGGGCGATTCCATGGACGAACATGTGCATCACAGCAGCGGTGCGCTGCAACAGGAGCCGGATCAGGAGCATCTGGCAGCGGTAGCCGAGCTGCTCGGTCTGTTTGCCGACAAGACCCGTGTGCGGATCCTGTCCGAGCTGCTGCGGGAGGAGCTGTGCGTAAGTGACATTGCACAGCACCTTGGTATGACAGCCTCGGCCATTTCGCACCAGCTCCGCATCCTGAAGCAGGGACGGCTTGTCCGCAGCAGAAGGGAGGGCAAGACTGTGTATTATTCCCTTGCGGATTCCCATGTAGAGACCATTTTTTACCATGCACTGGAGCATGTCATGGAGTGATGGTTTGTGCATATCAGTGCAAAACGCAGGGAAAAATCATGCAATTTGGTATCTTGTAATTCTTTGTATTCTATGGTATAATGTTAAGGAACCACTGATGAAAATGCTGATGCAGTGCTTCAGGGATCGTAAAGGGGTTATCTGCGGGGCTTTGCCCCATTGCTGATTTACCAGTAAATCAGCGCTTCCTGAATTGGGCAAATGAACCAATAAACTGCGCCGTAATGCGGACGCAGAGAAGGAGATGGATTATGAGAAAATTGAAGATGGTGCTGGCATGTGTGATGGCAGCAATGGTGTGTCTGTCAGTGACAGGCTGCGGCGGCAGCGGAACGGAGTCCACCGCACAGTTTGAAAATAAGGATGTGGACGCAGCAACCCGTGAGGAACTGGCAAAGCTCGCAACAGCGGATGAACGGCTGACCGGTGAGCTGGAGAACAAGACCATCAAGTGGCTGTCTGACTGGCCGATTGATTCCGAAGGCACCGGCAAGACCACCCCGATTGATCTGGCAATCTTCCAGGAGCGCTACGGTGCCAATATCCAGTGGTATCAGTGCACCTACGAGCAGCGCTATGACCAGCTTGCCAATTACATCAACTCCGATGAAGGTATTGACTTCTTCTATGCGGGTAATTTTGATGCCTTCCCGAAGGGCGCCATTCGTGGCATGTTCGTGCCGTTTGACCAGTATATCGACCTCGACAGCGACCTCTGGAAGGATGTCAAGGATGTCAATGATTCCATTGCCTGGAAGGACGGCCATTACATGGCAGTCGTGCAGATGACCGGCGACAACTGCGCCGTTGTCTATAACCGTGATACCGTCGCAGAGATGGGATTTGAGGATCCGGCCGAGCTCTTTGAAAAGGGTGAATGGGACTGGAACAAGTTCGAGGAGATGCTGGAGGCATTTGTGGATGTGCCGAACCAGAAATACGGTCTGGACGGCTGGTGGTTTGAGTCTGCGCTTTCCGCAACAGTCGGCGTGCCGTATATCGGCCTGGAGAACGGCCAGCTTGTGAATAATCTGTCCAACGGCGACATCGAGCGTGTGCAGAATTATATGTATGACCTGAATACCAAGGGTCTGATTGCCATTGGTGTGGGCGATTTCGGCTGGACGGCATGCCCGCAGTATATCGGTGAGGGGAAGGAGCTGTTCTATCCGATCGGTCTGTGGGGACTGTACGGCGTTGCCAATGAGACCAACCTCAAGGGGGAGCCGACCGGCTGGCAGGTGACCTACGGCGAGAACTGCATGTTTGTGCCGATGCCGAAGGATCCTGAGGCTTCCGAGTATTACATCCCCGCCAACATGGAGTCCTCCTGCTTTGTCACGGGCGGCGGCAATCCCGAGGGCGTGGCAAAATACCTCGACTGCAAGCGTCTGACCATCCTCAACGAGGATATCCGCAAGATCTCCGATCAGCAGTTCATTGATGACTATAAGTGGACGGATGAAATGATTGAGATGAAGCGTACTATGGACGAGATGGCAATGGAGCATCCGGTCATCGACTTCAAGAACGGTATCA
>JAFXOO010000109.1 GCA_017528675.1 Oscillospiraceae bacterium
ATTGCTATTTTTCAATGTAGGTCCCAGCGAGCGGCTCATCCGTCCACTCGATCCGGAGGTAGTCGAAATTCGGGCCGCCCTCTGCCGTTGCGGAGGTCAGGCGGATGGTGTTCTTGCCGGTCTTCAGCGGGAGTACGATGCCGCGCTCCTGCCAGGTCGTCCAGGCATCGGTCGTGAGGAAGTCCTGCATCCAGAAGTCCTGACTGCCGTTGACCTCGATCTTCATGGAGCGGTTGTTCTTGCTGCCGTTGGCGGTGCCGAAGGAGCAGAGATAATTGCCGTCAACAGGTACAAATACCGTCCAGTCAAGCGAACTGCCCTGCTCATTATCGAGGTTGACATAGACCGTTTCCTTGAAGCCTGCGTTGATATCTTCGTGAACGCCCTTGTTGATCTTCTGATCGATGGCATAGGTGAAGCCGAGCTTCTGCTCATAAGCAGGCATGTACCTGCCGGTCGAGAGATAGCGCTGTAAGGCCACCGCATCGACCACGCCGACCAGTCCGTCTGCATCCACATCCGCACGCCGGAGCGCATTTCTGCCGAAGAGCGGCTGCACGAGATGCTTTTTCACAAGTGCCATATCGAAAATATCCACCACGCCGTCAAAGTTCACATCACCGTAGATGAAGTCCTCCGGATCTGCCGGCTCCTCAAGTGTGTTCGCAGGCTCTGTCGGCGGTTCGGTCGGAGGCTCCGTTGCAGGCTGCTGTGCAACGGGCGATGCCTTGAACTGCGTTGCAAAGAGCTCAGCCAGCTTTTCCGCACCCTGGCGGTTCGGATGCAGCGTGTCGCCGTTCATGTAGAGCTGTGTGGTCTTGTCCGCACCGATCTGCACACAATAATCCTGCCAGAGCTTGAACAGATCGACGCACTGCACCTGCTCTGCCTGTGCCACCGCATCAAGCTCCTTTGCATACCAGCGGTAGGTGAGCAGGGGATCGCGCTGGGCATCACCGTTGCGCCCCTGCTGCTTGACGAGGATGACCTCCATGCCCTTTTTCTGGGCACGCTGTGTCATATTGGTAATGATGCGCTGGTATTCATCGCCCTTGTAGTACTTGCTGTCATTGATGCCGATGGAGATGATGTACACGTCCCCGGGCTTGCCATAGGTCTCGATCGGTGTGAACTGTCCGGCATCGATAAAGCCCTTTGCCCACTGTCCGGAAGCCGCCATGTTGCGGATGTTCCAGCCGTTGTCCACATAGTGACCGAGCATCTGCCCCCAGCCGCCCTGTGTGCTCGTGTCGAGCGGATAATAGTTGCAGACAGTCGAGTCGCCGCAGATCCAGATGGTCGGCGGGAGTGTCGGATCGTCGGAGACCTTCTCGATCTCGAGGGCGCTGATGGAGAAGGCCGTGCCGTCCTTGCCGGCACCAGCCCGTACATTGAGCTGACCGTCCGTGACCGGGATGAGGATCTGATCCACGGCATTGTTGCCCGTCATATTGACGATCTGGATCATGTTCTCCATGTAGACGCTCGTGCGCGTGGTATTGCCGAGCGTGACTCTGACACGGTACAGACCTTTCGGAAGATCAACGTTGAAGGTCGTTGTCCAGTCGGTGAACTGCACCGCATCCGCGCGCTCATTCTGCCCTGATGCACCGACATTCTTCACGCCGCTGCCGCCAAAGCCGTAGCCCTTGTTCTTGTCGTAGCTGGTCGATGCACTGACACTTGTCCATCCGCTCTGCGCATTGCCGCCGAGGTCGAATTTCCGCACATCCGCAGCGTTTGTCGGAAGCTGCGGCAATGAAAGTGCTGACGTTATCATAGTTACGGCGAACAGAAGCGCCGCAAGTCTCTTTGTTTTCATAATAATCCTCCTTTGCACGAAGCACCGTCTTTTACCCCAAAGACGGTGCTTGTGCTACATTATAGAAAGGGTTGGTATCTGCTATATCATGCACATGATCCGATACAAGGATCAGGGAATTATTTGGCGCTGACCTGGAAAGTACATGCAGCCGGATCGCTGCCGTCCGTCAGAGTCAGAGCACCGGAAGAAGTGCAGGTCAAATAAGTGCCGGGATTGGAAACGCTTTCAAACGTCACCTTGCTGCGGGC
>JAFXOO010000110.1 GCA_017528675.1 Oscillospiraceae bacterium
ACGATGCTCTTCGTCGCTCATGGTAGTGGATTCACCGGTGGTGCCGCAGATAACGATGGCATCGGTGCCGTTGTCAATCTGGTAGTCGATGTTGTCGCCCAGACCCTCGTAGTTAATGGAACCATCCAGGTTGAACGGGGTGGTAATGGCGACCGCTGCGCCGGTGAAGATGGTATTCTTCATGTGAATAGCCTCCTTTATAAGTTACTATTATTGTACGGTTTATCATACGGGATGCTGTCAGGTTGTTCCGGTGCCAACTGCGGCATAGGTCAGGACGACCGTTTCGCCGGCGTTGACGATTATGCCGGGTTCGATGCTCTGGGTGAGCACCTGCATGGGCTCGGCATCGGACGGAACGGGCTCCGTCTCAACGATCAGGCCGAGGGGCTCGCACTGCGCCTGCGCCCAGCGGATGTCCATACCGACCAGGTCGGGCACCTCAACCGAATCAATGCAGATGGTCTTTTTGACCCAGACTGTAACAACGGACCCTGCCGGGACTGTCGTGCCGGCTTCAGGCTCCGTGCGAAGGATCGTGTCGCCGGCCGCTTCTGAATCAACGGCGAGCTGTACCTCCACCGTGAAGCCAAGCGCTTCAAGCTGCGCTCTGGCATCATTATACCGCAGCCCCCGGATAGCGGGTATCTCAACGGGCTGTACTTCCGTCGGCGCCTGTGACGGCGCCTCGGTGGTAACAGGGATCTCAGCAGAAGCGCTGCCGGTATCACCGGTACAGCCGGGAAGGCTCAGCAGGCAGATCAACGCCAGCAGAAATACCGGAATTCTGTAGAGATTCATACACGCTTGCATCCCTTTCAGCAATTCAATCAGAATCAGTCAAAATAGCCCTTTGCTGCGAGGAGCTCTGCCAGCAGCACGCCGCCGCCGGCTGCGCCTCTCAGGGTGTTGTGGGACAGGCAGACAAACTTGTAGTCATACTGGGTGTCTTCACGCAGACGGCCGACAGATACTGCCATACCGCCTTCCAGACCACGGTCAAGCTTGGCCTGCGGACGATTGTCCTCCTCGAAATAGTGGATGAACTGCTTCGGTGCGCTCGGAAGCTCAAGCTCCTGCGGCTCGCCCTTGAAGTTCTGCCACAGCGCAAGGATCTCCTCCTTGGTGGGCTTCTTCTCGAAGCTTACGAACACGGCTGCGGTGTGACCGTCGGAAACCGGTACACGGAGGCACTGGGTGGTGATCGCCGGAGCTGTAGCCTTCACGATCTCGCCGTTTTCTACGGTACGCCATACCTTCAGCGGCTCCTGCTCGGACTTCTCCTCCTCGCCGCCGATAAACGGGATGAGGTTGTCAACCATCTCCGGCCAGGTCTCAAACGTCTTGCCGGCGCCGGAAATTGCCTGGTAAGTGCAGGCAAGTACCTTCGTCAGGCCGAACTTCTCACGCAGCGGGTGCAGTGCCGGTACATAGCTCTGGATAGAGCAGTTGGACTTTACGGCGATGAAGCCACGCTTGGTGCCCAGTCTTGCCTTCTGTGCCTCGATGACATCGAGATGACCGGGGTTGATTTCCGGAACGACCATCGGTACATCGGGGGTGAATCTATGGGCAGAGTTGTTGGAGATGACCGGGCACTCTGCCTTGGCATAACGCTCCTCCAGTGCCTTGATCTCGTCCTTCTTCATATCTACTGCACAGAATACAAAGTCTACGTCCTTGACGATGGAATCCATCTCGGCATTCAGATCACGCACGATCATGCCCTTGAGCTTCTCCGGCATCGGAACGGTCATTGCCCAGCGGCTGCCGACTGCTTCCTCATAGGTCTTGCCTGCCGATCTCGGAGATGCGGCGAGCACCTTGACATTGAACCACGGATGCTCTGCAAGCAGCGTTGCAAAACGCTGGCCGACCATACCTGTTGCGCCGAGGATTCCTACATTGTACTGCTTCATAACACATTTCTCCTTACTTCCGCACTGCCCAGGATTAAGGCGATGCAGAATAAAATTTAGGGAATATTGAAAAAACCGGTTGCAAACCGGTTCATCATGCGTTATAATAGAATTATTGGCGGGTGCCGATAGCTCTCCATCACACATGATGACAGTGCGGCACCTGTTCGGTACAGCACCAGAGCAGGGATGCTCAGACCCTCCTCTTCGGCGGCATTGCCTTTTGCAGTCCTTCGGCGGGCTGAGCACCCTCCGGACTGCTACTCATCGCAGCCGCACCTCTATCCTACCTATATCATAGCATTTCTTGACCGATTTGTCAAGGGCATTTTCTGAAAAAGGGAGTTATTTATGAAAAAATCTGATTTTTATTATGATCTGCCGGAGGAGCTCATTGCGCAGACACCCATTGAGCCGAGAAACGCCTCCCGGATGATGTGTGTGGACAGATCTACCGGAGCATTGGAACACCGGCATTTTTATGACCTTGGCAAGCTGCTGAGGCCGGGCGATCTGCTGGTAATGAACGACTCTCGTGTCCTGCCGGCAAGGCTCTACGGCGAGAAGGAAGGAACTGGCAGTTTTGTCGAATTCCTGCTGCTGACGCAGCACGGCGACAAGCTGTGGGAAATCATCTGCCGGCCCGGTAAGAAATGCAAACCGGGGGCGAGGTTCTCCTTCGGCGGCGGACGGCTGACGGCGGAAGTACTTGAGGTGCTTGAGGACGGAAACCGGATTGTGCAGTTTTCGTGTGAGGGGAATTTCTATACGGCGCTTGATGAGGTCGGACAGATGCCGCTGCCGCCTTATATCACCGAAAAATTGCAGGATAAAGAGCGCTATCAGACGGTCTATTCCCGTGAGCTCGGCTCTGCGGCGGCACCGACGGCGGGGCTGCATTTCACGAAGGAAATGCTTGCCGATCTCGAAGCACAGGGCATCGGGACTGCCTATGTCACGCTGCATGTGGGGCTCGGCACCTTCCGGCCGGTCAAGGAGGACGACATCTTAAAGCATCATATGCACACGGAGCATTTTGTGCTCCCGCAGGAGACGGCCGACCGCATCAACGAGACAAGGGCAAAGGGCGGACGGGTGATCTCCGTCGGGACGACCTCCTGCCGGACACTCGAAAGTGCAGCGCAGCGCTGCGGAGAGAAGCTCACGGCATGCGAGGGAGACACGGATATTTTCATTTATCCGGGGTATGAGTTCCGGGTGATCGACGGGCTCATTACGAATTTTCATCTGCCGGAGAGCACGCTCATCATGCTCGTTTCGGCGTTTATGGGATATGAGCACACGATGGCGGCGTACAAAACCGCCGTGGAGGAGCGCTACCGGTTCTTTTCCTTCGGGGATGCGATGTTCATTGCGGATATGGAGAAAAAGGCATGAATGTGACGATCAGAGCCTACGCAGTAGCGGATCTGCCCGCAATGGCAGAGATCTGGAATGCGGTCGTGGAGGCCGGCGATGCCTTTCCGCAGGAGGAGCCGCTGACAGCGGAAACGGCGGCGGATTTC
>JAFXOO010000111.1 GCA_017528675.1 Oscillospiraceae bacterium
ACAGAAGCTCCACAAGCCCACCCGTCAGAACCCGTCTGTAACCAAACAGCCTGCGGCCATGACACAAAAGGAAATTGATGAGATGAACGACTATCTCAGTGTCGTCAACCGGTTCAAGGAGGATGAAGCATGATCGAATCTGTTTTCCAGCAAGCGCTGCAAGAAATCCAGTCCCGCCGAATCCGTGCCCAAACAGAAAATGAACGCCGCTACGAGGAGATCAATCAGAAAATCCCGCCGATTGCGGAAATCAATGCACAGCTTGCCCGGACATCTTCCAGAATCTTTGAAATCCTGCGGGAGGGCGGCAATGTGCAGGAGCAGATCGGGCAGCTCCGCCTCCAGAATGAGCAGGCACAGCAGTTCAGCTCCTCTCTGTTGACAAAATACGGCTATCCTGCTGATTATCTTGACATACATTACACCTGCGAAAAGTGTCAGGACACAGGGTACTGCAATGGTGTATACTGCGATTGTCTCCGCCATGAGATTGCCGCCATCGGCATCAGCCGTATGAACCGCACAGCGCAGCTCAATCTCTGCGATTTTTCGGACTTCTCGCTTGATTACTACAAAGGCGTGACAGATGAGGACAAGGATTGCTATGCGGAAATGGCGAAAATCTACAATGTAGCCGTTGATTACGCTTCATCCTTCACAAAAGCATCTCCAAGCCTGCTATTCTATGGTGCCAGCGGCCTTGGCAAGACGCATCTGTCCCTTGCCATCGCCAAAAAAGTTATCGAAAAAGGCTATGATGTGATCTACGACTCGATCATCAATCTGCTCAGCCAGGTGGAAAAGGAGCATTTCGGACGCTCTGACCCGGAAGCTGACACACTTGCGCTGCTGCTAAAAGCAGATCTTCTGATTCTCGATGATCTCGGCACGGAATTCCGCACATCCTTTAATGTCTCCACGATCTACAACATCATCAACACCCGCCTCAACCGGGGATTGCCGACCATCATCAGCACCAATCTGACCTATCCGGAGATTTCCCAGAATTACGAAAAGCGCATCATATCAAGGCTTTTTGCTGTCTACGAGAGCTATCATTTCATCGGCTCCGACATTCGTCTGCTCAAGAAGAAGAATAGTCACGCACGCTTCTGACCCTTCACCCATGCCGGAAAAAGCTCATTTTTTGCACATTCGGATGCAATACAGCGCCTCCTTCGTTCCCATGAAGGAGGCGCTCAGTGTTTATCTGGTTTCATCTATCAGAAAAGCCCGGCAGGGTGACCCGTCACATCCGCCCAGATTCAGCGGCGCTGCACTCAGAAAATACACGCCCTCCGGGACATCCTTCAGCACAATCCCTTCGAGCAGCACAACCCCTGCCCCATGCAGTATCAGGTGCACTTCCTTGGGTGCATCGGACGGCCCGACGGTCTGGCTCTCGTTTCCGATCAGAAGGATTCCGGCCGCTGCAAACACTCCGGCTGCTTCCGCTGTCACGGTCATATCGCCGCCGATCAGAATGCGATCTCTGGCGCCTGCATGGCCTGCCTTAGCGCAGATCTCTGCCGCATCCGCCGCCGTCAGATCACCCGTGTGCCTCGCCACATAGCATTTGCCGGCAAACGGAACAAGCCCAAGCTGATCGACTGTCTTTCCCTCCTGAAGGAAATGAAAGGGCGCATCAATGTGTGTTCCGTTGTGAGCACACATCGAAAATGCGGTCAGGTTGCAGACATCCCCCTGCGCTGTCTGCATGAGAGTCCTGCGCTCCGGCAAAGGATCTCCCGGATACGTCCTGCAAGAAAAAACCTCCTGTGAAATATCAATCAGCATCACTGTCTCCTTTCTCATGCGGATACTCATAAAACATCTCATCCAGCAACCGGTCGAGCGCCGACCTGTCACCGATCACAGCACCCGCCAGAGTACCGGCATGCTGTGCCAGCAGTCTGAAATACAGCCAGTCGCCATCCCGGTCAAATTTCCGGGTGGAGTTGATCAGCCAGTTCTCCTGCAAGCAGGTGTACGCCTTTCCCCGCTGCTTTCCGTAGGCCTTCAGCCTCCTGGCTGTTTCCACATCCTCCATTGCACGGATATCTGCAAATCCGCCGATGGCATCAAATGTGGATTTCTTCGCCCAGAATATTCCGCAGTACAGCCCTGTCAGCGCAAAACCAATCCGGCACATCCAGTCGTTGAGCCGGAGCGGGACGGAATAGCGCTCGAACCGGATCGGCGCACCTCCGCCGATGTACCGTCCGCTTTTCATCAGCCGGTAGATTTCACGGAGTGTACCGGGCGTCATGCGGTTGTCGCCGTCGATTGTAACGATGATCTGTCCAACCGCTGCCGCAATGCCGGCATTGCGCACTGCGGCAATACAGCGGGAGCTGTCCGGTATCACCCGTGCACCGCATTGCTTTGCAATCTCCTCCGTGCGGTCGGTACAGCGGTTGCAGACAACGATGATCTCTGTCGGAAAACGCCTTGCAGCCTGTTTTACTGAGGCAATGCAGCGCCGGACATAGTGTTCCTCATTGTGCGCCGGAATAATGACTGAAAATAATGGCTTCATCCTGTTCTCCCTATGATATGTTCGTTGCAAAGCCAATGGAAATATACCGATCCACGACTGCCCGGAAATCAGTTCCCGGCTCTGCGTCTTCATTATAGGCCCCTTCCACGGTCAGCCGGACGCCGCCGTCCGCCAGAGCGCTGACCGCCCGGTAGCTGTCCCGGTAGAACATTCCCCTTGAAACGGCTCTGTCCCGCAGAATTCCCCTGCATTCTGAAAGCGGACAGCCCGGAATATTGATGTTCACAATCTGTCCGTAAGCAGGGTGCATGGTAAGCAGCTCTGCGAGCAGTTCCGGTAAATAATGCTTTGCGATTTCGTGACAGCTTGCTGCCTGTTCCGAGATGGCAGCAGACAGAATTCCCTGAAATGCACCTTCAAAAGCCGCACCCGCTGTGCCGGAGTACTGCAAATCGGTAGCAACATTATACCCCTCGTTAATTCCTGCAAGCACAAGGTCGGGCTTATCCGGCAGAACATACAGGCTTCCGGTACGCACGCAGTCTGCGGGCGTTCCTGAGCAGGTATACGCCTGCACACCCTGCACAGGAAATGCATGCGGGACAAGATCCACAGTATCATGCAGCGAGATGCTGTGCGAAACACCGCTGCGCTGTCCATCCGGTGCCACTACCCAGACCTCACCGAATTCCTTTGCTGCCCCGGCAAGAAGCAGCAGACCGGGCGCTTCGATGCCGTCATCATTGGTAATCAGAATTCTTCGCATAAACGCCTCCCCTTTTCGACAGTTTCTCTGAAACCGGTACATAGAACGCAATGGATGTGCATCAGGCATTTTCATCCTGTTGCAGAATCAAAGAGTTTCTCTCCAAGCTGCTGTAACAGCTCTGCAATCAGCGCACGCCTGGCAAGTCCGTCAGAAAACGCTGTAGCGCCTCCTGCGGCAGTTCCAAGCCGCAGCGCATAGGCAGCATCGCCGTGGACAAGCCCTGCCATGAATCCGGCAAGCATGGAGTCCCCTGCCCCGACGGAGTTCACCACAGTTCCGCTGCATACGCCGCATTGCAGCAGATTTCCGTCCTCCGTCAGCAGCACGGCACCATCTCCCGCCATCGAAACCAGCACATTCCGGGCACCCATTTCCTGCACTTTTTTTGCATATCTTGCCACCTCATCAGCACTATGCAGTTCAGTCTGAAAGAGCTCACCGAGTTCAAGATGATTCGGCTTGACCAGAAACGGATGGTGCGGCAGCACCCGCAGCAGCAGTTCACCTGAGGCATCCACAATGACACGCACGCCACTACGGCTGACCCTGGAAATCATCTGCGGATAGATATCCTGCGGAAGACTGCTCGGAATACTTCCTGCAAGGAGCAGCGTATCCCCTTCTGAAAGCCTGTCGAGCCTGTCAAAGAGCTGTGACAAAGATGACTGGTCAATGCGTGGTCCCTGCCCGTTGAGCTCTGTCTCCTCAGATGATTTTAGCTTGACATTGATGCGTGAAAACCCACTGGACAGATGTATGAAATCGGTAGCCACGCCGGATGCCTGTACCCCCTGCTCAATCGCCAAACCAGTAAAGCCGGCGACAAAACCAAGCGCAACTGACTTCACGCCAAGCTCTGCCAGAACCAGCGAGACGTTGATGCCCTTTCCGCCAAAGTAAATCTCCTCTGCTGTGGAACGGTTCACCATTCCGGGATGCAGCGCACCGGTATGCATGACATAATCAACCGCCGGATTAAAGGTCACTGTGTAGATCATGGATTGTCCTCCTCTGTTGGATACTGCTTTTATTATAGCATACCCTCTGTCAAAATGCAAGATCGCTATATCTACGCAACAGAATTTTTGAATTGTCGTTATAAGTTATTGTGCTTTTGCACAAATTTCAGAAAATGCCTTGACATTCACATGGGAGTGTGGTATAATAATAAAGTCGTCAGGTGATACTGATGATAAATAAAAATCGCGGGATGGAGCAGCTCGGTAGCTCGTCGGGCTCATAACCCGAAGGTCGTCGGTTCAAATCCGGCTCCCGCAACCACGCAAAATAGCCGTTTTCGAGAAATCGAGAGCGGCTATTTTTATTTTTTTCAGCGTTCAGCGCACTATCAGCGCACTATTGATACAAAAACTTACAAACGAAAACGATACTATATGAGAGTGTGGGAGCTGTCCCATACTCTTTTTTATGCTGTTCCGGCAGCGCTCCCCTGCTCTGTGTCGTCTGTCTCCCGCTTCTGGAGTGGCTTTCTTGTACTAAGGATGATCTCACCCATAGCAGCGGCGGCTCTGCTCTGTGCCTCAGCAATGACATGGCTATAAATGTCCTGTGTCGTACTTACTTTTGCATGTCCAAGCATGTTGGAGATGCTCACACTGTCAAGCCCTGCGAAATACAAGAGGCTTGCTGCGGTATGCCGGAATGCGTGTGGGTGGATGTGCGGCAAGCCGTAACGCTCCGAAAATACATTGCAATAGTTCGTTACGCTGTCCGGATGCATAACAGCTCCGATATTCTGCCCGCTATCCTGCACAAAGAGGAATCCTGATTCATGCCAATTGTCACCTGCTGCGGCTTTCAGCGGTTCATAATATTCATCACGGTACTGCTTTAGGAGCTGCATAGTTACCTCCGGCAGCTTTACCCACCGGACGGAGGTATCCGTTTTTACATTATCCACATATACACCACGTTCGGCGACATAGTAAACGGCTTTTTCAATATTGATGCGTTGAAAAGTCCAGTCGATGCAATCCCATGTCAGACCAAGAACCTCCCCACGTCTTCCACCTGTGACAAGCAGCATGTGCAGAATCGTTTTCCATTTGAGCGGCTCCTGTTCTGCGGCTGTGAGGATCGCTGCAACTGTTTCCGGCTGGAAATACTCTGCACGGGTGCGGGGGACTTTCGGCGGCGTTGCTTTATCGGCAGGATTGTACAGAATCAGCATTTCTTTCTCAGCCTGACGGAATATCATGTGAATTAAACGATGATGCTCATTCACTGTTTTAGGAGAAAGCGGACGGCTGTCTGTTTCCAGCGAGAACAGCTCCGAAACATCCACGCCCAGAGCGGCAGCAATCATTCGTGCAGATGTTCCGGCGATGCGCTCACCCCTTGCAGCGGTTCGGTATGTGACCAGAGAGATACCAGCTGCTTTCGTAAATGCTTCTACCGTACAGCTCCCCCGCTCCCGGATCAGATCACGAAGAGCGACACCGGGCAGCAGCACGGCTTTTTCTCCGCTCTTTCTGACTCCTTCCTGTGAAAGCTGTTCATAAAGCTGGTTCAGGTGCTGCGGTCGGATGTCACTTATTTTCAGATGTCCAATTCCTGCGTTGATACGCTCCATAAGTTGACGGTACCGGGTGAGGGTGTGCGTCCGGAGTTCGCCTGACTGCTCTTTCAGATTCAACAC
>JAFXOO010000112.1 GCA_017528675.1 Oscillospiraceae bacterium
CCCACACCGCATGCCATACGCTCCTCAAGTGACACCTCACACCAGGTACCGGTGCGCATGCAAAGCTCAGCCACTGCCCTGAGCATGGGCGTCGGGCCGCAGGCATAGACAGCATCAAGTCCCTCACTGATAAGCTGTTCGAGCGGCGCAGTCACAAAGCCTTTTACTGCACCGGCAGAGCCGTCTTCCGTACAGCAGATTGCGTGGGCGCCGCATGCATCGAAATCCTCCTGCAAAATAATCTGCCTGAAGGAGCGGAAGCCGGAGATGGCAGTTGCTCTGCTGCCGTAGTACTTTGCCAGCGGAAGCATGGGCGGTACACCAATCCCGCCGCCCACCAGAGCCACATGCTGTGCCTCCGGAAGCAGCGTAAACCCATGACCGAGCGGTGCAATCATGTCCATATCATCGCCGGGGTTCATCTGCGCAAGTGCCTCTGTGCCCTTGCCACGGATGGCAAAGACAATACGGAGTGTGCCCTTCATCCGGTCGATCCCTGCAATTGAAATCGGACGGCGCAGACCGTAGCCCTTGGGAAGGATATGGACAAACTGTCCGGGTTTTGCAATTGCCGCTATCTCAGGACAGCCAATCGTAAAGCTGAACGTATCCGCAGCAATCGCCTGCTTTTCAAGAATAGGATAGGTTCCCTGGGTATACTTCATAGCATTCTCCTTATATTTTCGTGATATCCACGAGCTTGACGTCATCCATTGTTCTGCCGGAAAGCAGCACATTTGCCAGCGCATTGGCTGTATCAACCGCCGTCAGTGAACAGATGGAACGCTCGATGGACTTGCGGCGCATCTTCACGGAGTCACGGGCCGGCAGACGCCCCTTTGCAGAGGTGGAAATCATGTAGTGGATCTTGCCGCTTTCAAGCAGATCAATCGTGTTCGGGCTGCCCTCTGAAATCTTGCGGACAGTGTTGGTGGCGATCATGTTGCGGTTGAGCACACTCGCAGTGCCGCTCGTCGCATAGAGCTCGAAGCCCATGCGGCTGAATTTTTCTGCAATCGGAATCATTTCCCGTTTCTCGGAATCACGCACGGAAATCAGAACGCCGCCTTCCCGCTTGAGATCATAACCCGCAGCAACCAGTCCTTTGAGGAGTGCATCCTCAAAGCTGTGACCGATGCCGAGACACTCACCGGTAGATTTCATCTCCGGGCCGAGCATGGTATCCACATCCTGTAGTTTTTCAAAGCTGAACACCGGCACCTTGACTGCGACATAATCGCCCTCCGGGTACAGTCCGCTTTCATAGCCAAGTTCCTTCAGTGTTGCGCCGAACATGATCTTTGTGGCAATATCAACCATAGGAATGCCCGTTACTTTGCTGATATAAGGCACGGTTCTGGAAGATCTCGGATTTACTTCGATCACATACACCTCATCCCGGTAAACGACATACTGAATATTCACCAGACCGATGACGTTCAGGGCAAGCGCAAGACGTCTGGTATATTCCACGATAGTCTCACGGATGCGCCTGGAGAGATGCTGTGCCGGATAGATGGAGATGGAGTCACCGGAATGCACACCGGCCCGTTCGATATGCTCCATGATACCAGGAATCAGGAAGTCCCTGCCGTCACAGATCGCATCCACCTCAACCTCCGTGCCCATCATATACTTGTCGATCAGCACAGGATTCTCGATCACATGAGATGTGATGATGTCCATGTACTCCACC
>JAFXOO010000113.1 GCA_017528675.1 Oscillospiraceae bacterium
AAGGCGTGGACGGTTTCCGCATGGACGTGATCAACTATATCTCCAAGGTGCCCGGACTGCCTGACGGAATATAAAGACTTTCTCAATGCCAACGGCAACATCAGCACCGTGGAGAACTATATCGTTTACTGCGGCGATGTCAACTATTCCACCGGTGCCGATCTGACTGTCACGACCGAGGGCGGCGGAGAAGCAAAGCTCATAGGAGGGATGAGTTTCCGTGATCCCTTCACCATGGCAGCACCCGGCGATACCGATCACCTCTTGCAGATCTATCAGCCCACCAAGCCCGGCAAGTTCGGTCTGCATGCCACGGTCAGCATTCCCTGGGCACCGGAGGGCAACGAGGAGACCGCCGACGGCTATTACCTGATCGCCGATGATCTGACCGTCACCCCGATCACCGCCGAGGACATGGACAAACACACCGACCCCATCCCGGTACCGGCAGTTTCCGGTGATGTCAATGCCGACGGCGATGTCGATGTACTCGATCTTATTACGCTCCAGAAATATGTCCTCGGCACAGGCACACTGCCGGCTGCGGATGCAGCAGATCTGAACGAGGACGGCTCCGTGGATGTTTTCGATCTTGCGCTCCTCAAACGTGTCCTCCTCAGCAAGCAGCAGGAGCAGCCGGAAGAGGAAGTCAGCATCTCTTTCACTGCGAACCATAAGACAACCGGCGGCATCATAGACCATTCCAAATACGAGAACCAGTCCCCGGCCGCCACGATTGTCACGACCTATTCAGACTATCAGGCAGCCGTTGAAAAGGATGCCAATTCTCTCAGGCAAGTCCCCGACGAAGCCTTCTTTGAAACCAAGGCGCTCGTTGTGGTCGAAACAGAATCCACTTCCTCCAGTGTCTATCATGAAGTGACTGCCATGACCCGCAAAGCCGATACGCTGAACATCAATCTCTTAAAACGCACACCCGAATCGGTCAACGAAGACCTCGTTGCACGCCGCCTCTGCTATATCGTGGACAAGAACGATCTCGCCGGCGTGACTAAGACGAACATTACGACCGAAGAAGTCATGACAAAGCAGATCAAGGCAACGAACATGACCTCCAGTGACTATGGCACAGTCTCCCGGAATACTGAACTGCCGGAGAAGGGTTCGTTCGTGCTCCTCAATACCTACGAGGAATTTACCGCAGCAGCAGCCGGGCTTGATCTCATCAATGTCCCTGACGAAGCCTTTTTCGAGACCAAGAGCGTAGCACTTGTCACCTCCCCGGCAACGTCATCCAGCTACCGGATTCGTCTGACCGGCATGCAGCTTGAAGGAAACACCCTGACCGCATACCTTTACGGCCAGTCCTACGGAATGCCTACGCCGGACATGGCGAACCAGACCTTTGTTTACTCCGTCAATAAAGCCGACATCCAGGGCGCATCGGAATTCAAGGTTGACCTCAACACGACGATTATCGAAGACCCCACTGTAGATTATTGATCCGCTTAAAACCGATTCTTGTGCATGAAAAACACCGCATCTGTGGGTAGGCAGATGCGGTGTTGTTTTTATTCAAACTTGCTCAGATCCACCCGGTTGAGCACATCCTCCGGAAGCTCCGGCATGCTCCCGCCCGTCAGATCTTCCTCCGGAAGCTGCGGCGTGGGCGAATAGGACGGCGCAGAAGGATCCGGGAGGTAATCCGGCAGCACCTCCTGCTGCGGCACCGGATCAGCCGGCGGCCGGTAAAGTGAATCGTAGGAAGACGGCGGTTTTTTCTGCCCTGCGTAGGGATTCGGCTGCTGGTACTGCCCAGCGTAGGGATTCGGCTGCTGGTACTGCCCTGCGTGGGGATTCGGCTGCTGGTACTGCCCTGCGTAGGGATTCGGCTGCTGGTACTGCCCTGCGTAGGGATTCGGCTGCTGGTACTGCCCTGCGTGGGGATTCGGCTGCTGGTACTGCCCTGCGTAGGGATTCGGCTGCTGATACTGCCCTGCGTAGGGATTCGGCTGCTGATACTGCCCTGCGTAGGGATTCGGCTGCTGGCTCTGCGCATTCCCGTTCAGAAGCTGCTGCTGATCCTGTACATGTGCAGGCGAATAACGCTGGTAGCTCATAGAAAACGGCTGCGGCTTTCCCTGCGGTACAGGCGGCTGTTCCGGGGCAGGGTCGGGCTTTTCCGGGTAAAACCCAATCGGGATATCTGCCTTGGACTCCTTCCGGATCCGGATGAATGCTACCACAATGCAGGTCACATAGAACAGCAGGAACAGGAGAGTAGCACCCCACCATTCCACGCTGACAGAAAAATCATAGAACCCATGCACCAGCATCGGGACTGCGCATGCCAGAAACAGATTCCAGTACATTCTCCTGCGGTAGCCCCAGAATTCTGCTTTTTTTGCAATTCCGTAGAAATAGCCCATGAACACGCCGAACATGCAATGCGCCGGCACCGCAGTGAGTGCCCGCATGATCGCCGTCGGCACTCCGCCGTTCAGGAACACATAGAGGATATTCTCAAGCGCTGCAAACCCCAGTGAGGACGCCACCGCATAGACAATTGCATCATAGGTATAATTAAAATTCGGGTTATTCCAGGTTTTCAGCCACAGCACGGCAAATTTTCCAAGTTCCTCCGCAACCGCAACCACAAAGATGAATTCCAGGAACAGGTACAGCACGGATTTTTCGTCCGGAACCAGTGCGCTCACAAGAGTTCCGCCAATCCACTCCAGCAACATGGCGCTGATCGTTGTCAGCGCACCGAATATCAGAAGCTGTGCGATGAGCTCCTTCGGCTCCTTCTCGATCTTATCAAGCCGCCGCACATACATCATCAGCCCGAATGCCGGCAGCAAAGCCAGCGCCAGTAAAATCCTCGACGTCATGTTGTCTCCCCCCCGCTGTTGTATTGTTCCTTAAGCCACGCAAGCATCTGTTCATGCCCCTCTGCCGATAACGGGAAGCTCGATGAACCCTCCGGCTCCGCCAGCTCCGAGCAGATAAACCCATGCCATATGGTCACCCGCAGCTCGCCTTCCTCCGGCACTATCCGGAAATTGAAATCCTTCCGGCTCCCTGTGAAGATGTTCTTGCTTTCAAAATAATAGATGCGGGGAATGTCAAATTCATTCGGCTTAGCCATCCTGTTCCTCTCCTTCCAACAGTGTAATCACG
>JAFXOO010000114.1 GCA_017528675.1 Oscillospiraceae bacterium
AGACAGTATGCACCGGAAGGCTGCGACCTGTACTACAATGACTACAACGAGTACTGGGATCACAAGCGTGACTGCATCTACAACATGTGCAAGAGCCTGTACCAGAAGGGTCTGCTCGACGGCGTCGGCATGCAGAGCCATGTCCCGGCAAATGCGACCGGCTTTGCGGGTACGGATTCCTATACCGAAGCGATGAAGAAATACCTGAGCATCGGCTGCGATGTGCAGATCACCGAGCTGGACATCAGTCTGCTGAAGGATCATGTACCAACCTACAGCTATAGCGATCAGGCGAAGAAGTACTGCGAGATCTTCAAGGCGGCTGTGGACTGGAATAACAACCCGCAGTCGGACGGCCGGGTGACGCTCGTACAGATCTGGGGGCCGAATGACGGCAATTCCTGGCTGGAATCCGGTTCCAATGCACTGCTGTATGACAGCCAGAACAATGCCAAGCAGTGCTACAACGATCTGATGACGCTCCTGCCGGAATCCGAATGGAAGGGGCCGGGACAGACCGCACCGCTGCCGGAGCCGGAGCTGGATGAAAACGGCTACTGGATCAACATTGACTTTGAAAACGGCGCCGGTGGCTTTACCGGCAGAGGCGCCGCTACCGCAGAAGTATCGTCCAAGGAGCATTTCAGCGGCTCCAATTCGCTCTATGTCAGCGGCAGAACCGCCGAGTGGAACGGTGCAGGCACCAACCTGAACACACGCATTTTCAAGGCGGGCGAGACCTACAGCTTCTCGACCAATGTACAGTATACCGGCGGCGAGGATGTGGATACCTTCTACCTTTCGCTCCAGTACAAAGGCGCAGACGGTGAGACCTATTACGACCATATTGCTGAGGCAACTGCCGGCAAGGGTGAGTGGGTTCAGCTTATGAATACCACCTACACACTGCCGGAGGGCGCATCTCAGTTCAATCTCTATGTAGAAATGCCGAAGTCAACCAGCGATTTCTACATAGACGATGTCATTGCATCCGTGGCAGGCAGAGCACTTCCGGGAGCTGGCGAGTCTACGGCAAAGCCTGCCCGTACTTCTGCGCTGACCGGCGATGTAAACGGCGACGGCATCATTGATATCTTTGACCTCGGCATGGCAAAGCGTGGCATTCTCAAGGGATTTGCCAACAAATACGATGAGAGATCCGCCGATGTGGACGGCAGCGGCACAGTGGAGGTAGCAGATCTTGTGATGCTCACACAGTGGCTCCATGGTAAGCTGAAGGAATTCCCGGTTCCGGAGACACCTCCGGCTGCGGAATATGACCACTCCAAGTGGGATAACTACCAGGAGACTGCCTCACCGCAATATATTGACTTCTATAAGAGCTCGATCAAGAACATGGGCAACACCTACCGGCTGACGAAAAAGCTTGCCGCTGCGGAGGCGGGCGAACCGCTGACAGTAGCGTATCTCGGCGGCTCCATCACGGAGGGCAAGAACTACACCACGCCTTTCTCCAACTATCTGAAGGAAAACTTCGCAAAGGGCGGTTTCACGGAAGTCAATGCCGGTATGTCCGGTACTTCCTCGGTTGTCGGACTTGTCCGCAGCGAGAAGGATATCGTTGCGAAAAATCCGGATATCATCTTCATCGAATTCTCTGTCAATGACCATGAGGATATCCTCTATAAGAAGGGACTCGAAAGCGTCATCAAGAAGTTCCTGGAACTGCCGAATGAGCCGGCGGTCGGCATCATCATCAACCGCTCCAAGGGCGGATTCTCCACCCAGGCACAGATGGCTCCGATCGGTCAGAATTATGACATCCCGGTGATTAGCATGGATGATGCGCTGACGAAGGCATTCAATTCCGGCTTCCTCCAGGCAGGCGACTACTTCACGGATGAATACCATCCGCACCAGAAGGGCGGTCAGCTTGTGGCAGACTGCATGGCCTACTGGGTTCGTCAGGCACTCAAGAGCGAGAACAGCGATTCCGAATTCTCGCTGCCGAGCAAGTATGTGTACGGTGCGGAGTATTCCTCCTGTGTGAATTCGGATCCGAAGACGTTCTCGAACTTCAACGCAGGCTCGTGGACAGCGGGCACCGGCTACGGTTCTCTGCCGTTTGGTTACACCTGCAACGGCGGCAGCCCGATGACCTTCAAGACCAACGGCAAGGGATTCATCGTTGTATTCAAGGCGAATTCCTCCGGTATGGGCAGCATTGATGTCACAGTCAACGGAAAGACCACAAAGATCAGCGGCAACAAGCAGTACACCTGGGGCGGCCCGGACGCCGAGCTGGGCTACTATCAGGAAACAGCCGGCGATCTGGATGTTTCCATCAGTGGCAGCGGCAGCTTCACGATCTGGGGCATCGGCCTGATTCAGTAAATGACCCAGAACCTTCTCCCGGAGCGCTCCGGGAGAAGGTTTTTTCTGATCCGGGGATAGCGGCAGTGCAATCCCGGATGGCAGAATACTGCTGCGGTGGAAGCCTGAATCACAATCATAAGTAATATACATTATAAATTGCGGGAGGGATAATGACCCGGAGAGAGGATTTCTGTTTCGACTATTGTCATTTTTCACAAATATTTACACATTTTTTTGTCACACAATAGAGAGTGCCGAATTTAGTCTATGGCTAATTTTTCTTTTCACAAAACACTTGACACACTCATTATAATGTGTTATACTATACTTGAAGCGTTGTGCATGACCGTATTTTCAGGACATGTCTATCGCTTTTTGTGAAACCACCTCAACGATTTGCATCAGCAGGGAGGCGAGCGGTATGGCAACAGAGCTTTTCGGACACAATCAGTCGGCGTACAATGCTGCCATTGCTATGCTCGCTGAGAGAAGCCGGGCTGCTGTGATCCATCCGGACGGCACCGGTAAATCCTTTATCGGGTTCAGACTCTGCGAGGATAATCCGTCAAAGCGGATTCTCTGGCTGTCGCCGTCGGAGCAAACCTTCAGGAAACAGCTTGCAAACTGGACGTCGGCAGGCGGAAGTGCGTTAGACCATGTTACCTTTCTGACGTATGCCGAACTGATGCTGCTTTCGGAGCAGAAACTCAGGAAAATCCGCCCGGATATTGAGGTGTGCGATGAATACCACTGCGGCGGGCCCTACTGTCGGCAGGGAATTGCCCGCCTGAGAGCCTTGTATCCGGATGTACCGATGCTTGGGCTTTCTGCTGTAAGCAGTCAGAATCCGGCGTTTCAGCAGGAAATGACGGACGAGCAGTTTGACGGCAATATTGCCTCTGAGCTGACGCTTGGTGAGGCGATTGTGCGTGGTATTCTGAATCCTCCGAAGTATATTCTCGCCATTTCCTCCTATGAGAAGGATCTGGAGAAATATAAACTGCGTATGCAGTCGGCAGCGCACCAGTCTGATGAGCCGGAGGCTTGTCTTGAAGCACTTGCCTGTACGCTTGCACACGCAGACAGCCCGGACGTCATTTTTGAAAAATATATGACGGACAGGCATGGCAAATATATCGTGATGATGCCCGATTCTGATGCCATCCAGGATTATCCGGATAAGGCAGAGCTGTGGTTCGGGAAGCTCGACAGGGAGATGCATGTGTATACTGCCTGTTCCGGTGACCTGAATACAAACGGCGCTTTCCACGCATTCAGAACGGACAAATCAGATCACCTGCGGCTGCTGTATTGTAAGGATACAGTGCCCGGAGATGCTTGTGACGAGACTGTTTCCGGCGTGATTCTGCTGCGGCCGGTTGTTTCACAGCTTCGTTATCAGCAGCAGCTCGGATGCTTGCTGTCTGCCGCAAAAACGCATGAACTTGTGATTTTTGATGTGGTCAGCAGGATTGAGAATCTCTATAGCATCGATGCTGTCAAAGATGAGATGCGAAAGGCAGTTCATGCTATCCGTTCGCAGGGCGGCGGGAAAATGATCGTCAATGAGCACTTTCCGGTGATGAATGATCTGACAGCGTGCAAGGAGCTGGCTGAACAGCTTGAAGGCATGCTGGCAGGAACCTGGGACAGGATGTATGCGGCAGCAGAAGCCTATTACCAGGAGCACCATTCCCTCGATCCGCCCAGGCTTTCCGGAGACAGTACTTCGCTGAGCTCATGGCTGATGTTGCAGAGGCGTGTGCGCAGCGGGAAGGTGAACGGTATCCTGACGGATGAGCAGATTGAAAAGCTCGACCGCATCGGGATGCAATGGGACAGTGAAACGGACATTGCATGGAATAAGTATTATTCCGCTGCAAAGGACTACGTCCGGAAAACGGGCAGCCTGACACCGCTGGCAACGTATGTCACGGAGAACGGCGTGCGGCTGGGAGCATGGCTTGTTCAGCTTCGCACAGCCCGGAGAATCGGATTGAACAGCAGTTACCTCACACCTGAGCATATCACGCAGCTTGATGCGATCGGTATGGTCTGGGATGTGTATGATTATGTGTTTGAGCGCAATTATTACAGTGCTGTGGATTATTATCGTGAATGCGGGAATCTGGAATGCGGGTTCAATTATGTGGACCGCCAGGGCATCCGGCTCGGAGCATGGCTGAGCTATTTAAGGCAGCAGTACAAGCTCCACGGACGGGCGATTCTGACCGAAGACCAGTTCCGGCTGCTTGATGAGATCGGCATGCGCTGGGGCAGCAAGTACGACCGGCAGTGGGACGAGTATTACAATTGCCTCACTTCCTATCTGGAACGAACCGGAAACCGGGACGTTCCGGCAACCTGGAAGGAGGGAGCCGTTCCGCTGGGGCGCTGGTACAGGCGTCAGAAGGAGCTCTACAGTGCAGGACAACTGCGGTCTGACAGAGCAGAAAAGCTTCAGGCTCTGGGCTTGAATCTGACTGTGGAAGATCCGTGGGAGCTGCGGTTTCAGCTTGCGAAAGCCTACAGCGAAGCACACAGCGGCAGCCTGAATGTGCCGCATGACTATGTCGTGGACGGCATCTGGCTCAACAAATGGCTGAGCGAGCAGCGCCTGATGGGAGAGGGAAAGCGCAAAAAACAGCTTACCCCCGATCAAAGGCAGAAGCTTGAGTCAATCGGCATGGTATTTGGCCAGTCGCACCTCAGACAGGCCTGGGAAGCGCATTATCTGGCGCTCAGGGACTATGTGGAGCGAACGGGGAGCACGGATATTCCGGGCGATCTCCGGGATGGCCGGGCAAATCTGAAAAGCTGGCTGCTGCGGCAGATTTCTTACAGCCGTGAAGGAAAGCTTTCAGAGGAATATGCCGAAAAGCTCAAAGCCATCGGATTTGAACTGGATGAAAGCAGTCCGTTTCAGATCGGTTTCGCTCATGCAAAAGCCTATGCCGGGCAGCACGGCGACCTGCATGTCAAGGCTGGATATGTCTGCGAGGATGGTTACGGCCTGGCATCGTGGATTGCTGCTATGCGGCAGAAGAAGCGGAAGGGCAAGCTCACCGCAGAGCAGATCAGACGTCTGGAAGCCATCGGCATGGTCTGGAATGTCATGGATGATGCCTGGGAGGAGATGCTTGATGCTGCAAAGGCGTTTTACGTCAGCGGAAAGCCGCTTGTGATTCCGGTGCATTACCGTGCTCCGAACGGCCGTGACTTATATGAATGGTATCTGCGGCAGCGGAGACTGTATATTGCAGGAAAGCTCTCTGCTGAGCGGATTCAGAAGCTTCAGTCAATCGGGGCAGAGATGATGCCGGGCATCCGGCAGACTGCCGGTCTTCCGGGCGGGGATGCCCATTATAGAAAGAACGCATAGCTGCGATGTCTACAAAGCAGAATGCGAGAGATAGAACTTGCGTGGAACTGAAGGGAACTCCTGACGACATGCCGATCCAGAAAGCATTCGTGATAATGAGGACGCCTACAGCTTTGGCAGAATTGCGATTACGAGCTTTATGTGATGAGATCACCTCGGTAATTCAATAAATACTTTATAGCCGGAGGTTTACAATGAAAGGAATAATATTAGCTGGTGGATCCGGAACAAGATTGTATCCTTGTACCATATCTGTGAGCAAACAGCTCCTTCCGATCTATGATAAGCCATTGATCTATTACCCGCTCTCCATGCTGATGCTTGCCAAGATCAGAGAAGTTCTGATCATCACAACACCGCAGGACAATGAGAATTTCAAAAAGCTCCTCGGCGACGGTTCGAGGATCGGCATGCACTTTGAGTATGCTGTTCAGGATACACCAAGAGGCCTTGCAGATGCCTTTATCATCGGAGAACAGTTCATCGGTGATGACAGCGTCTGTCTTGTGCTGGGCGATAATGTGTTTTACGGGGCGCAGATGACGGATATCCTCGGCGATGCCATGCGCTCGATCCAGAATGGCGGTGCGGCGATTTTCGGCTGCTTCATGAAGAATCCCCAGGAATTCGGCGTGGTTGAGTTTGACAGCAACCACAAGGTCATTTCCATCGAGGAGAAGCCGAGAAAGCCGAAGTCCAATTATGCAGTGCCCGGATTGTATTTCTATGACAATCAGGTGATTGAGATTGCGAAGCATGTTCAGCCTTCGGCAAGAGGCGAAATCGAGATCTCCTCTGTCAATGAGGCATACCTCCAGCGCAATCAGCTCCATGTGACGCTGATGACCCGTGGCGTGACCTGGTTTGATACCGGTTCGCCCAAGGGAATGCACAAAGCAAGCGGATTCGTGAAGACCTTGCAGGAGATGCAGGGCTTCTACCTCTCCTGCATTGAGGAAATCGCCTGGCGAAAGCATTTCATTGACGATGAACAGCTCAGAAAATGCGGAGAAGAGCTTGAGAAAACAGACTACGGCAAATATCTCCTCTCATTGCTGAATAATGAATAAATAGGGGGAACCATTGTGACAATTATTGTAACTGGCGGTGCCGGCTTCATTGGCTCAAATTTTATATTCCACATGCTGGATACCTATCCGGACTACCGGATTGTATGTATCGACAAACTGACCTATGCGGGCAATCTGTCCACACTGAAGGATGTGATGGACAAGCCGAATTTCCGCTTTGTCAAGCTCGATATCTGTGACCGTGAAGGTGTGTATAAACTCTTTGAGGAGGAGAAGCCGGATATCGTGGTGAACTTTGCAGCAGAGTCGCATGTTGACCGCAGTATCGAAAATCCCGAAATCTTCCTCCAGACCAATATCCTCGGCACCCAGGTGCTGATGGATGCCTGCCGGAAGTATGGCATCCAGAGATATCATCAGGTATCGACAGACGAGGTCTACGGCGATCTGCCGCTTGACCGCCCGGATCTGTTCTTCACAGAGGAGACACCGATCCACACCAGCAGCCCGTATTCCAGCTCGAAGGCAGGCGCAGACCTGCTGGTGCTGGCGTATTACCGTACATACGGCCTGCCTGTTTCTATTTCAAGATGTTCCAATAATTACGGCCCTTATCACTTCCCGGAAAAGCTGATTCCGCTGATGATTGCAAATGCGCTTGCGGACAAGCAGCTTCCAGTATATGGTGAGGGTCTGAACGTGCGTGACTGGCTGTATGTCGAGGATCACTGCCGTGCGATTGATCTGATTATCCATAAGGGGAGAGTCGGAGAGGTTTACAATGTCGGCGGCCATAACGAAATGCGCAACATCGACATCGTGAAGCTGATCTGCCAGAAGCTCGGCAAGCCGGAGTCGCTGATCGTACATGTGGAGGACCGGAAGGGTCACGATATGCGGTATGCGATTGATCCTACGAAGATTCACAATGAGCTTGGCTGGCTGCCGGAAACCAAATTTGCCGATGGCATCCAGAAGACCATTGACTGGTACCTGACCCACCGTGAATGGTGGGAGGAGATCATCTCCGGCGAATACCAGAATTATTATCAAAAAATGTATGGAGATAGGGAGCTGCTCCCGGTATAAGCTATGAATGGAAAATTGATCGTCATCGAGGGGCTCGATGGCAGTGGAAAGGCAACCCAGGCACAAAAGCTCTGTGAGACGCTCCAGGCGAAGGGCGAGCGTGTCATGAAGGTGTCTTTTCCGGATTATGAAAGCGATTCCTCAGCGCTGGTCAAGATGTACCTTGCCGGCGAGTTCGGCACCGATCCGAATGCAGTAAACCCTTATGCGGCTTCCAGCTTCTATGCAGTGGACCGCTATGCCAGCTATACAAAGAACTGGAAGGCGTTTTATCTGAGCGGCGGCATTGTCATCGCAGACCGGTATACAACATCCAATGCGATCCACCAATGTGCCAAACTGCCGGAGCCGGAGTGGGAAGGCTTTATTCAATGGCTGTTTCACTATGAATATACACTGCTCGGCATTCCGGCATCGCTGCGCACGATTTATCTGCGTGTTGACCCGGAGGTCAGCCAGAAGCTGATGAGCGGGCGGTATCATGGCGATGAAGGCAAAAAGGATATTCATGAGGTAAATGTTGCCTACCTGATGCAGGCTCGTAAATCGGCCGATTACTGCGCAAAGCAGCTTGGGTGGGATGTTGTTGAGTGCATCGAGGATGGTGCCATGCGCAGCATTGAAGCAATCAGCAGCGATATCATGCGTATCGTAGAATAAGGAGGATTATCCGAATGTATTATGTTGAACAAACAGACATTCCGGAGGTCGTTGTTCTGACTCCCCGTGTCTTTCCGGATGACAGAGGCTTTTTCTTTTAAGCATTCAATGAGGCAGCTCTCGCAGAGGTCGGCATTACGTTCCGTGCCGTGCAGGAGAATTACATCATGAATGCAAAGCCCGGTGTCATCAGAGGTCTGCATTTCCAGAACAATCCCTGTGCACAGGGGAAAATCGTGCGGTGTATTGCCGGCGAAGTGGACGATGTGGCTGTCGATCTCCGGAAAGGCTCTCCGACCTATCTGAAATGGGTCATGGTTCGGCTGACGGCTGAGAATAAGAAGCAGCTCTATCTGCCGAAGGGATTTGCGCATGGCGTCATCTCAAGAAGCGATTACAGTGAAGTGCAGTATGTCGTGGATGCCGGTTATGCACCTGAGTGTGACAGAAACATTCTCTGGAATGATCCGGAGATCGGTGTGGACTGGGGCATTGATGTGCCGGTGCTTTCGCCAAAGGATGAAACTGCGCCTTGCCTTAGTGCAAGTGACTGCAATTTTATATATTGAAGTAAGTCAGTAGAAAGGACGATTTGAAATGGGTAGAATCAATGTAACCAGATCCTCGATGCCTTCGTTTGAGGAGTATATGGA
>JAFXOO010000115.1 GCA_017528675.1 Oscillospiraceae bacterium
CAGATTGTATAGAAATGACGCCGCTGGGCTGGCGCCCAGCAAGGAATTTCTGTGCAAGATGACGGAAAAGATGCAAGCAGATGTGCCGCCAAGCCGCCAGGCGGGCTTTGTGCGGTGTTGCCTTAAATGCAGGCAGAACGGCGCACTTTGGTGCGCCGTTCTGTTGTTGCAATATAGCTCTTTCCTGCGTTCCGGAGCAGAATCAGTGTACAAAGTCCGTGATCTTTGCATCGGTATGACCTGCGCCGACGGCAGCAGCATAGATCAGCACGACTGCCGCATCGGAGGCATTGGTTTTGTCATCGCCGTTGACATTCGCCGCACGCTTCTGTGTATCGGTCAGGCCGGAGTCCCTGCCTGCACCGACAGCAGCCGCAGCTATCAGGATTTTTGCCGCATCAGATGCGTTCACGATGCCGTCCTCGTTCACATCACCAAGCAGGAAGTTGTCTGACGGCTCAGTCACAGGCTCGGTTACGGGTTCTGTCACAGGCTCGGTCACAGGCTCGGTTACCGGCTCTGTCGGCTTGGGGGAAGGTCTGTAGAAGCTCAGGTCACAGCCGCACACGACCTTGTGACCCGGCACATCGGCAAGCAGATCGTTTCCGTTCTCATCAATGGCCTTTGTATAAGCGATCAGAAGGGTACCGGTCGGTGAGGTGATGTTGTCCGTGACTGTGAACGTGGCATCGAGATGTCCGTAGATGACGGGGAAATCCTTGTCATAGTACAGGGAATTCCTTGAAACATTATACATGGTACTTTCCGTTACCGTTACACCGGAGCTTTCCAGCTTCAGCGGGAGTTCGGACAGATTTTCAAACTCCATCTCTACCTCAGCGAGTCTGGCGCCGGTGCAGAACAAATTGTATTCTATCTCTTTTCCGATCTCGAACGTATCGCCTGGCCGGCAGAGCTCCTTGTACTGAACCAGTCCGGCGTAGTCACTCATTGGTGCACCGATAAAAATGCCGAGATCCTTGAATTCTGCGCCGCATTCCTCCGCAGCGACCTTTGCCGAGGAGTCAGAGTAGCCCTCAATTGTTCCGAGCGTCTCCGGAAATGCATTGGAATCAATGCCAGACAGCGGATTCAGGATTGTCACATGCTCCAGGCTTGTGCAGCCGGCGAAGCACTTGGAATTGATCTCCTTCACATATTTAGGGACGGTGATCTCCTTGAGCTTGGTGCAGCCTTCAAAGGCACTGAAGCCGAGTAAGGTCACGCCATCCGGGATCTCGATGCTTTCGAGGCTTGTGCAGTTCATGAAGACTCTGGGATAGAGCGCCGAACAGTCCGCAGAAAGCGTGACGGATTTCAGATTGGTGCAGTCTGTAAAAACGCCGCTGCTAAATACATGCACAGTATCCGGGATTACCATCGTGGTCAGGCCGGTACATCCTGCAAATGCTTCACTGGCAATGGTAGAAATCGAAGGCGGGAAGTGAAACTCCGTCAGGCCCGTGCAGTTCTTGAACGAACATGCACTGATATTTGTCAGGCTGTCCGGGAGCGTGACAGAAGTCAGCCCGGTGCAGTCTGCAAAAGCGCCGCCCATAGCCGTAATGCCATCCGGGACAACGACATCGCCAGACAGTGTCGAAGCATCAATCAGGTAGTTGCCCACCACGACGAACGGGCTTTCCGCCTGCTTTTCCTTGAGCCAGGCCGTGCCTTCAAAGACATGCGCACCGACCACACTCAGTTTTTCCGGGAAGTTGACCGTTTTCAGGTTCGTGCAGCCTGCGAATGCATTCGAACCAAGGTAATAGTCTTTTTCCGGAATCGTGACTTCCGTCAGACTTGTGCAGTCCTGGAATGCGCTGTCACCGATATGGCTGAGCTTCTCCGGAAGCACAATCTCTGTCAGTGACGAACAGCCCTTGAATGCATCATCGGAAATCTGATAGATCGTGGAAGGAAGATTGATCTCTCTGAGGTTCGTGCATCCGGCGAATGTCCCGGGTGAAATATAGCTGATGCCTTCTGAAAGCACCACACTGGTCAGCGTGGTGCAGCCTTCGAATGCTTTTTGCGGGATTCTGTTGAGAGACTCCGGCAGCACGACCTTCTTGATCTTGTCAAGATCGTCTTTCCACGGAATTCCGTTGGTGTAAATGTTTTCCAGGATCGTCAGCGTGCCGTCGTCATCGAGCGAATAGAGCGAAGCGGTCTCTGCGGCTGACGTCGGAATGCCCTGAAGCAGACCCGGATCGACGGCACCAAGCGTGGTGCTGGTGAGAAGCGCTGCGGAACACAGAACAGCAGCGGTGACAAGATTTGCCTTTTTGCGTACCATGGTAATACCCCCTATCATTGATTGCATCATTGCGAATGATACCCTAATTATCGCATATCCTGCTAAAAAAGGCAAGCGTTTTTCAAAATGGGTTGCATATATTCTCCCCAATGCATAAAAATGTCCATAGAATTTACATTGTTCTTGTGACATTTCAAGAGTTGTCCAGCACGTTTGTGACAGAAATGTCCTCGCTTTGAAAGCATGAGAAAGAGAAGCTGATGCACCCGCCATTTGTATGAATAAGGCAAAAAGCTCCCCGGAACTGTCCATGAACGAACAGCTCCGGGGAGCATTGTTATTTTGGGGGTATCAGCTTACCGGGATATTATCCCTCGATTGCAATATACTTGTGATTATCCAGCTTCTTAGGCTCTGCCTTCGGAACGCAGATGTCAAGAACACCGTCCTCGAACTTCGCCTTCACATCGGCTTCGGTAACAGTATCACCGATATAGAAGCTCCTCTGCA
>JAFXOO010000116.1 GCA_017528675.1 Oscillospiraceae bacterium
CTCCGAGACAACCGAGTTCAGGAAGTGGCGGTTTGTCTCCTGGTTATTGCCGCAGCAGTGCTTGATCGTGCCGGTCACTCCTGCCTTGTGCAGCCCCCGCAGCTCGGCGGCGGCCATCTTGCCCGTCAGCAGCGGATCCTCGGAGAAGTATTCAAAATTGCGTCCGTTCAGCGGATGCCGGTGAATGTTCATACCCGGGCCGAGCAGACAGTCTACCTTATTAGCCGTCATTTCAAGCCCCATGAAGTAAAACAGCTCTGTCAGCAGGGGGGCATTGAATGTTGCCGCAAGCAGGGTTCCGTTCGGCAGGCTGAACGCCTTCGTGCCGCAGTCGAGCCGCATGCCGGAGGGGCCGTCCGAGCAGCAGCCTGCCGGGATGCCGTAGCCGGTGAGCTCGTCTGTCACGCCCCCGAAGGCCGATGCGGTACCGGCGGTGACTCTCGGACTGCTCATACCCTCACCTCTTGCAAGGCTGCAAAGTGCGGTATCCGGGAGCTGTGCCACGAATTGCTCCAGTGTGCAGCGCCCCTCCTGTACATCACGGAGCCGGTAGCTTCCGCCGTCCGGGACAAGCTCTGCCGGAAGCGCATCGAGCCTGCGCTGCGCCTCGTCAAAGGCAAGCAGCGGCACATCCTCATACCCGACCGCAAAGCCGTTGCCGTCCGGTACGGGCTTCATTCTCTGAAACGCCTGCACAGGTGCCATTGCCTGCCGGCGCTGCGGGCCTGTCACGGTCTCACCGATCTGTACCAGTGCCGCAAATGACGCACTGCGCACATCTGCTCCCACATAAAACCGGTAATCTCCGGCTTCGAGCACATTGCAGAACCGGTGGCCTGTCACACCGGCATCGTCATAGCTTACCGGGGGAACAAGCGGCATCCGGAACGCCTGCGTCTCACCGGGCTGAAGCGTATCTGTCTTGGCAAAAGCCGTCAGCACTCTTGCGGGCTTGCCGAGGGTACCCTGCGGCGCCTCACAGTAGAGCTGTACGACCTCTTTGCCGGGGCGGCTGCCGGTGTTCTGCACGGTGATGTCCAGATAGATCTGACCGTCTGTCTCATCGTGCGACCAGTCGCCGGGGGTGATGGAAAAGGTGGTGTAGCTCAGGCCGAATCCGAAGGGATAGCGCACTTTTTCCGGCGCAAATGTTTCAAAATAGCGATACCCGACGTAGATGTCCTCGGCGTAGCAATTGGCATTCCTGTCACCGAAATATGCATCCGAGGGGTAGTCTTTTACGGAACGGGCAATGGTATCCGGGAGCTTGCCGGAAGGGGAGACCTTGCCGGTGAGCACCTGTGCAGTGCCGGTGCCGCCGGTCATGCCGCCCTGCCAGACATAGAGCACCGCATCCGGGCTGTACTCGTCCACAAAGCCCATATCCATGATATTGCCGACATTCAGCAGTACAACTACACGCTCAAAATGTGCCCTGACAAGGCGCAGCATCTCACGCTCGTCCGCTGTCAGCAGGTAGGAGCCTTCGGCGGCACGGTTGTCCTGCTCCTCGCCGGCGGTGCGTCCGATGATGACGAGTGCCGTCCGGCAGGCTGCGCCGATTTCACTCACAAGTGACGGATCGAGGGGCATTTCCTGCTGCGACCACGGCTCCGCCCCCCAGCCGCTGCCCAGATCATACGGATGCGCCGCATCCCACGCCCGATAGACAGAAAGCAGCCGTTCGTTCAGACGCACGCCTGCCTCCTGCAAGCCTTCGAGGATGCCGGTCACTTTTGCGACATTGACCATGCCGCCCGATCCTGTGCCGGATTTATAATAATGAAGCTGGATACGTCCGAATACAGCGATTTCCTCTCCCTCCGGAAGCGGAAGCGCAGCATGTTCGTTGCGCACCATGACAATGCCCTCTGCAACTGCCTCGGCAGCCTTCGCAAGGTAGGCATTCCAGTCAAGTGTTGGTTTCATAAAAAGCCACTCCTATCTGTTGAATATCCTGTACTGATAGTATAACATAAAATTGTCAGGATTGCAATAGAAATCTCCGGAGTGATACTGCATTTTTTTGGCGGGGCTGTCCATACTCCTCACGAAGGGAGTGACTGCTGTGACCATTATTCTCATCCGTACACTGATTCTCTATGCGCTTGTCATTTTTGCAGTGCGGCTCATGGGCAAGCGCCAGATCGGAGAATTACAGCCCTCGGAGCTGGTTGTCACGATTCTGATTTCCAATATTGCCACACTTTCGCTGGAGAATACAGATATTCCGCTGTTACAGGGGATTCTGCCGGTGCTGGCGCTCGTGTGCTTCGAGGTGCTCAGCTCGTGGGCATCGCTGCGGTTTCCGGGATTCCGGCGGCTGATTTCCGGCTCGCCGCAGGTAATCATCCGGGATGGTGTCATCGACCAGAGCATGCTCCGCAAGCTGCGCTTTTCGCCGGATGACCTGCTGGCAGCGCTGCGGACGGCGGGCGTCTTTTCCGTGGAGGAGGTGCAGTATGCCGTGGCGGAGACCAACGGAAATGTGTCGGTTTTGCAGAAGTCCGATGCTTCGGAGAATCCGCCTGTAATGGTCATCGCAGACGGCAACCTCCGGGAGAAGGCACTGCATGAGGCAGGACTCGACCGGCACTGGGCAGAGCAGATGCTAAGGAAGGCAGGGCTGCACATCGGGGAGGTCTTTCTCATGACGGCCGATGAAACCCGGCAATGCAATATTATCCGGAAGGGGGGAGAGAGATGACACGCATCTGGACGAGCATAGGAATTCTGGCGGTGCTTCTGGGACTGTGCATCTGCTCAGTGCGGGCGGTAGACGGTGCCTGCGCACGCTATGATGCGCAGGCTGCACAGGCGGAGGCTGCGCTGTCGGCAGGGGATACAGCAGGGGCGCTTGCGGCATGTGATGGCCTCATGGCTGAATGGGACAGATTTCACGGCATCTGCGGCATATTTGTCACCGGTTCAAGACTCACGCCCATCCGGGAAGAACTTGCTGCACTGCGTCCGATGATTGCAGCGGGTATGCCGGAGAGCCATGCAGGGCTTGCACGCCTGCGGTATCGGATCCGCTGTATTCCGGAGGAAACAACACCGCTGATCTGGCATATCCTATAGCGCACCAAGACCTCCCCGTTGCGCCGGGGAGGTCTTGCTATGTGAATACTATTGGCGTAGGAGCGTGGCTTCCTCACTGAAGTACAGTATTGTTATATACTGTACTTTTCAAACATGGAATCCGAGACAGCAATGTCGGGGCCTTTTACCTTCTTTTGCAGCAAATCCCAGTTTGGCTTGCGTGAGGATGTATTATGTGCATCAGAACCGAATGCAAAATGGGTATGCTCTGCCATGACTTTTTTGGCAATCTTCTTTTCCTTCCAGCTTGCAAAGGCTTCATTGTTGATCTGATAGATCGCATTGCAGCGCAGGATGGTTTCCAGTTCTTCCTTGCTGTAATACGGAAGGTAACGGTGAACGTGTGCCAGCATCACTTTCAGCTTGAATTCTGCTGCAATATTGTAGATTTCCTCACTCATCCATTTTTCATATGGACGGTAAGGCAGCTCCAGTAAGATGATGCTTGTCCCCTCAATCGCCAGATTCTCAATGCCGTCAAGCTCCGATATTCCATGCTCAATGGCAACCTCTGCACCAAGGTGAATCTCTGTGACAGCCGTCTGTCCCTGTATCTGCTCAAATGCAGCCTGCCGTTTTTTCAGATACGCAGCAACAGACTTCTCCCTGTGCGCATAGAAATGCGGTGTGGCACAGATACGCTCTACGCCCTGATTTTTCATCATCTCCACCATTTGCAGAGAGGTCTCCACACTGTCCGAGCCGTCGTCGATTCCGGGTAGTATGTGGCAGTGATACTCTGTTAATAAAGCCATATTTGTCAGTCCTTGTCAGTGGTCTCTGTTTTTTCTTCCGTATCCAGTTCAGGCTTTGCGCCGTAATATCCGTAGCCATAGCCCTTCTTGTAATAGTTCTTTCCTTTGCCGTATTTCGAGTAATAGCCTGCATGCTTCGACTTCACACCGTTCAGGATAAAGCCGAGCAGATTCATATTAGCCATTTCCACTCGTTTGAATACGTTGTCAACGTCCTCATCCGTTGTTCTGCCATATCGCACGACCAGAACAATTCCGGAAACACTCTTTGCAAGCTCCATCGCATCCGTCACGACATTGACCGGCGGTGTGTCGATCAGAATTGCATCGTATTTCTCGCTCAGTTCATTCAGCATCTGCTCCATCATCTCAGATGCAAGCAGCTCCGAGGGATTCGGCGGGATTGGCCCTGCGGTCATAACATCAAGGTTTTCCATGACATTCTTCTGGATGCACTCGTCAGGTGTGTGCATTTTGGACACTGCCGTAGAAAGCCCCTTCTTGTTCACCAGCTCGAAAATTCTGTGCTGTACGGATTTCCGCATATCCGCATCAATCAGCAGCACATGGCTGCCGCTCTGTGCGATCGCAATGGCGATATTGGCGGAAGTCGTGGATTTGCCCTCTCCGGGGTTCGCAGAGGATACTGCAAACACCTTCTTCTCAACCGTTGACAATGCAAAGGAGAGGTTTGTCCTGATGGATTTATAGCTTTCAATGATATGGAAGGGGGTTTCTTTATC
>JAFXOO010000117.1 GCA_017528675.1 Oscillospiraceae bacterium
GAGCATCTCGAAATAGGTGCCGTGGCGGGCAGTCTTGCCGACATTCTCGATGTCGGGCGTGCGGATGCACTTCTGGCAGGTAGTCACACGCACATTCGGGGGCACTGCCTGCCCTAAGAAAAACTTTTTCAGCGGCGCCATGCCGGAATTGATCAGCAGCAGGCTCTTGTCACCCTGCGGAATCAGAGATGCCGATGCCATCCGGGTGTGACCCTTGCTTTCAAAGAAGGACAGATACTGCTCACGCAGGTCATTCAGTCCACGCCATTCCATAGTAATTCACTCCATATACAAGATTCTCCCGGTTCTGTTTTGCCGCTGATCCAGAACGGCTTTTCCTTGCATTGTTTTTCCGGCTTCGGCAGGAAAACGATGCAAATAGAATCAGGATTACATTTTTGCAGAGCAGAGTCCCGCTCTGCACATACAGTTATAGTATAGCAAATTTCCGGCAAAAAGTCAATGTTTTGCCGGAAATTTTTAAAGTTATTCTGTTGTGGGAATAATGAATGGGCATCTCTGAAAACCTCCCATTTTGCTTTTCTGCGAAAAGCAAAATGGCTTAGGTGTGGGGCGGAGCCACACACCTAAGCCTCTGAAAACATGTTTTCAGAGGTACCCTGATGTTATTCCGGAATGCTGACCTCCCAGTTCCACCCGCTGGTGGTGTCGGGGCCGTTGAAGATGGTGAAGCCCATCGCATCCGTGACGGCATCTCCGGCCTCGTTCGCATAGCAGAAGTTGATCATGATGCATTCCCGCTCGTTGACAATGACCGAGCCCCTGGGCATATAGCTGATGCGGATGGCATCGGGCATCAGTCTGTCCGGCAGACCGTGGACATACTTCTCCGGCTCTGTCAGATCAAAATACCAGGTATCGCCGTAAGCGGCATCTGCATAGGCCGTCTTGTCCCTGGCGCTGTCGAGGCAGTCGGACGCATTCTCGATGGCAATGCTCACATCCTGGTCGAACCAGCCCTTGATGATCCAGTCCTCCGTCAGCTCCAGCGGCATGTTGTAGTAGCCGTCCAGCGCTGCACGGTCATCCGCCTCCTGTTCCTCCGTGATGCGGTAGGGCTCCCGGCTCTTGGTATGGAACAGCTCCTCGCAGTGCCAGCCGTCCGGATCTGCCTGCTGCGCCTGCGTTCCGGCGGAATCCCCGGCTGCGCTCTGCGCCGTTCCGGCGGAATCCTCGGCTGTGCTCTGCGCTGTTCCGGCGGAATCATCGGCTGCGCTCTGCGCTGTTCCGGCGGAATCCTCGGCTGTGCTCTGCGCCGTTCCGGCGGAATCATCGGCTGTGCTCTGCGCCGTTCCGGGGGAACCGCAGGCCGTGCACGCCAGGAGCAGACAGGCCGCTGTAAGGGCTGAAATAGCTTGTTTCCACATATTATTCACCTCGTTTGAAGAATTTCACTTTCGGCCGAGCCACGGCCTTTTCAAATGCGGCAAGCTGCCGGGACAGTGCAGCGACCGGCAGACCGACCACGTTGAAGAAATCGCCCTCAATGCCCTGCACGAGCAGCGAGCCCTTGCCCTGGATGCCATAGGCACCGGCCTTGTCGAACGGCTCGCCCGTATCGAGATAGGCTTCGATCTCGGCATCGGTGAGCGGATAGAAGGTCACGGAGGTCTCCGCCGTGAACACGGTTGTCTGCTTGCCGAGATAGAGCGACACGCCCGTCAGCACGGAATGTGTCTCGCCGGAGAGCGCCCGGAGCATCCGGAACGCATCGTCCCTGTCCTTTGGCTTGCCCATGATCTCGTCACCGAGCAGCACAATCGTATCACAGCCGAGCACGATGGTATCCGGATAGAGCGCAGCACCGGCTGCGGCCTTTTTGTCCGCCAGATAAGCGGCTGCCATTTCCACGGGCATGCCCTCCGGGAGTGTCTCATCCACATCCACCGGGCAGACGGCAAAGTCCTCGGTCACGAGCTTGAGGAGCTCCTGGCGTCTCGGAGAACCGGATGCAAGGATCAGGCTCATTTCAGCAGCTCCTTCGGGTCATAGTCGGGTGTGAGAACGAGGTTGGCATTCTCTGCGACCTCGGTGCGGTACTGCTCCTGCCATTCCTCCGGGGTGAAGTCCTCGACGGAGACAGAGATATGCGTCGGATTGCAGCCGATTGCCTCGGTCAGTGCGGCAGCGAGCTTCTCGGCGGCAAGCTGCTTCTGGGCTTCGGTACGGCCTTTGAGCATTTTTAATGTGATATGCGGCATGGTGTATCTTCCTTTCTTGATTGGATGCTTCTATTATAGCACAGGTCGGTGAGAATTGCAAGCGGGAGCTGTGTTGGTTTTCCCAAAGTCTGCGCAGTACTCAATTACCGCTTGCCTTTGCGCTTGCCTTTGCGCTTGAATTTTTCCTTGTATTTCGGAAGTGGGATGCGCAGGAGAAGCATCAGCAAAATATATCCAAGCAGTATAATCACCGGTAACCATTTGCTTGTAACATACACTGCACTGCCTACCACAAAGGCTGCCAGAGGCAGAACAATACGCCCTATAAACAGCAGCTTTTTTAGCAGATTAAACTTCTTTTTCCTCGCAAGCGTTTCGCCATCCAGCACCGAATCTACAACTACATATCTGCCTTCCAATTTCCTGATCGAAATCGGAATATTGGATCGTTTAAAGAAAAATGCATCATAAAAATCTTCAGCAAAATTCACAAAGAAAAATTCCATCGCAATAAACACCACAGAGCAGATGAGACCGACCGCTCCAAACGACAAAAATACATTACGCATAAATAAGGGAACATCCGTAACCAGAACATTAGTGATTGATTCGGGATCTCTCATACTCTGAATTGTAAGTATAGCCGTAAGAGCGAGCGCAAGAACAAGGAAGATGCCGACCACCGTGCATCCTGCAAGAATAGTTGGCAGCCGTCTCCTTCGATTCTCCTCGGAACTTACGAGTCGTTCTCTCGTGCGCATATACGGCGTAACGATAGAGGGCTCATCCATATAGGCAAAGGGATCCTCAGTCTCAGCCCTCCAGGAGCCATAGCCAAGATCTCTATAATGTGTGATCGTGCCGTCCTCATGACGTGTATCATATCTGCCTGGTCCGGTTTTCACTGTGTGATCAACGCTTCCGTCTTGATTTCTCGTTGTATAGGATTCATCTCCAAATATATCGCCAAAGAGATGCACATCTTTTGTAGTATCACTCTCTGTTCCATCATCATGCGTCACAATAATGTGCTCATCTCCAAATAGATCCTTTTCCTTTCTGATCCGTGGCATGGTGTATCTTCCTTTCTATGTTTGATGCAACTATTATAACACATCTCCGGAAAAAAAGCAAGCCGGCGGGGAATGCCCGCCGGCTTCAGCATGTCGGTAAAGTTCGTATTTGCCGCCTTCAGGTGGCAGGAACAGCAATGTAAGGCGTAAGAAGGGGATTTCGCCGTCTGCGGACGGCGACCAGGGCTTTCAGCCCTGGACCTGACCAGCTTTTTGAAAAAAGCTGGACCAAAAACTTTTGTCTTTGCTTTGCACGTTCAAGAATGGTTTTTTTAACTTAGCAGAATAAAACCTGCGGGTGCAGGGCGGTCACCGCCCTGCCGAGGGTGGTTTAGGAGGGGCGAGCAGCCCCTCCTGAGTCGGC